>DJML01000106.1 GCA_002436505.1 Bacteroidetes bacterium UBA6491
TTAAAGTCCAGTATTTCATATGTAAATGATGAAACAGTAACTGTTGAATTCCCTTTTGACCGCTTTTATATGGATGAAAACAAGGCGGAAGATGCCGAGAAAGAGTACAGGTATGCGCAAGCAAGTGAAAGAGTGGAGGCCTATGCATTGGTAATGGTAAGGAATGGTGATGCGGTAATAAGGGATGTACTGATCGGAGGCAGATCCATTGTCGACCTGGTGGACGAAAGAGCAAGAGAGAATAAGTAGGAGGCCTGATACAGGTTGAGGTTTCTTTAAAAATTATTGGAACTATTCTCGATAAGATCAGCTGTTTGAAAAATAAGATGGGTTAGAATGTAATCGCTGTGCGCAACATGTAATTCATAGGTGCCTGAGGATACACGTAGTTGTCAGTGACACGAATGCCATTCATTATGTATGGAAATGTATATCCGTTTGCAACATAAGTGTCTCCAAGCAGATTATTTACCATGATGCCAATTTGGATCCCGGTGTTGTTCTTGAAGTTCTTTTGATAATCTGCACGAAAATTTATTACATGAAAGGGGGCAAGAGACCTGTCTTTTGTTCCGGTATTATCCAGATATTGTCTTCCAACGTATTTGGAATTAATATTGATCCGAATGTTTTGGACTAAAATGTATTCAGCAAAAACTGAGGAGATCAAAGCTGGCGAAAAGGCAATTTGCGTGTTTTCCCATGAATAACTTTCTTTACTGTAATCATCAAAATTATCAATGTATTCTGTAAAGGCAGAAATTCTGTTGTCACTGAGTGCTATATTGCCACCGACGATCAGCTTGTTTGGGATCAGACCACAGGAACCATCTGCTTCTATACCTCTTCTGAAACTTCTTTTCACATTTTGTCTTGTAGCTTCCCCGACGTCATTTATTTCTCCTGTCTGTACAAGTTGGTCCTTGTAAATCATATAAAAAAGATTTGCATTGATCTGAAATTTCGATGTTCTGATACGGTAACCACATTCCATATCAACAAGGCTTTCAGGGTTAGGAAGAGAACCTGGAGAAGAATTAATGAAATCATTTCTGACCGGTTCCCGGTTGCTTTTCGCTAAGGTCAGATAGGTAAGTCCATTTTGACCAGTTTTGTATGACGTGCCGATCTTAGGATTGAAAAAGACATAATTTTCCTGTCTGTCGGTAATTACACCCGACCTGTCCGGTCCTTTAAATTCATAAACAACAAATCGCACCTGAAGATCAGCCATTAAGTTCCAATTGCCCTGCAAAGGATCATTATCTAATTTTAGATAAATATTTCCCTGTTGTTTGAGGGCATTGTTCTTATAGAACCTGTGATTGATCTCCGAGTTGGATGCAAACCGTGACCAGACTACGCCCCCATAATGTAGTCCCCGGTATTGATGCAAACCTCCTCCCAGCATAACATGAATCCTGCTGGTACGGTGCGAAATGTTGAATATTGTCCCAACGAAATGATTATCAAGCCATAAACGTCGGATAATGTCACTGTTTTTTACAGTATCGTTGCCAAATATAATGTTATTTAATCCATAATACTTCAAGTTAGAATTGTCAAAATAATTCTCATCGTCATGATACTCTTCATAGTACCCTAAACCTCTGGTGTAATTCAATCCAAAATTTAAAATGGTATTAGGCTTTATTTCTCTTGAATAGAACGCCTGGTAGTGGTTCTGATCGTAGTTGTCGACCTGGTTATCATAAGTGTAATAGTTGAAACTCTTTGAGTCAGAGCTTAACATGTTATTAGCTACTTCTTGTGATGGCGCCCAGCTATTTATAAATTCAATGTCTGTATTTCCGTTCTCGTAATATCTCTGAGGGATTCCAAACCACGCCTGATAGGTTCGTTCATGGCCCCTGATAATATTAAACTTGAACAGGTTCTTTCCTTTTCTGTATTTCCCGGTGAGATACAAAGAATTAAGATCTGAGGATGCCCTGTCAATATAACCATCAGACTGTATTACAGAATAGCGGCCCTGAAACCCCCATCCATTTTTAAGCATTCCGGTGCCGAACTGAATAGAACTTCTTATGCTGTTATAACTTCCATACCCAAGATCAATTCGTGAGAAAGGATTTTCATTGACATGATCGGTCTTGATATTGATCGATCCGCCAAAGGCAGCAGAGCCATTGGTTGAGGTTCCAACTCCTCTTTGGATCTGAATGCTTGAAATTGAAGAAGCCAGATCAGGCATATTTACCCAGTATACACCCTGCGACTCAGCGTCATTATATGGGAACCCATTGATGGTGACGTTTATCCGGGTCGCATCGATCCCGCGCATTCGCAAACCTGTGTATCCTACGCCTGCACCTGCATCAGAGGTAGAAACTGTTGATGGGGTCTGGCTTATCATAAAGGGGAGATCAAGACCGAAATTGACCTTATTCAGCTCTTTTTTAGAGATATTTTGGAAAACAGTCGGTGAACGTTCCTGAGCCCTGGTGCCAATGACAATCGATTCTTCCAGAAGTTCCGGATTCTGTTCAAGATAGAACTGATCGAAGATATCAAATGGTATTTTTCTGAGAACTTCAACCGGATCATAAGCAAGATGGAATACGCGCACGGTGTAGAGCCCATTTTTCAAAGCTTTGAACTCAAACTGCCCATTGGCGTTCGTTATCTGAAAACTTTCGATGGAGTCTGTATGATTGATCACCCGCACTTCTGCGTTAGAAACAGGATCGGCAGTTATAATATCGGTTACACGACCGGCATAAACTCCCTGTGCCATCACCGTACAGGTAAGGTATGCAAGCTGAAGTAATACAAGAATAAATTTCACTAACTTGTGCTTTAACGCACTACAAGGGGCGTACAGCGCACATTTACATTTTTCCTACGCCGGTATTATCCGGATCAGGTTCTTGCCAATTAATTTGACAAAGGGTTTAATCTCAGCCGGTTATTTAAGTAACCAACACCCCTTAAGATCAACACAAATTTATATTTTATTTTGAAGATGCAAAGGATTTCAGATTTTGAAGCATGGTGCTTACCATTCGCTCAATGTCATAATCTGGTTTCCAGTTCCAGTGTGCTCGCGCTTCTTTATCATCAATGCTCTGAGGCCATGATTCAGCGATCAGTTGTCTTTTGTCAGGTTCATAAGCAATTTCGAAAGACGGAATATGCCTTGTGATCTCTGATGCAAGGTCTTCCGGACCGAAAGAAAATCCGGCGATGTTATATGAAGATCTGATCTTTATAAAATCAGCAGGTGCTTCTGTAATGTCAATAGTTGCTTTTATAGCATCATCCATGTACATCATCGGCAGGACAGTACCTTTATTAAGAAAACTGGTATACCTCCCTTTATCAAGTGCCTGATGAAATATGTCCACGGCGTAGTCTGTAGTTCCTCCCCCTGGTTTGGCTTTCCAGCCGATAAGCCCTGGATATCTTATGCTTCTTACGTCAAGGCCCCACCGGTTGTAGTAATATTCACAGTAACGCTCACCAGTCAATTTGCTGATGCCATAGATCGTGTTGGGATCCATGACGCAGTTTTGAGGCGTATTTGTTTTAGGCGTACCCGGTCCAAACACCGCTATTGAACTAGGCCAGAAGATCCTTTTAACTTTATATTCGAGACAAATGTCAAAAACTTTAAACAATCCATCCATATTAAGCTCCCATCCCTTTTTAGGATGTTCTTCGGCAGTTGCAGAGAGCATGGCTGCCAGATGGTAAACAATGGTAGGTTTGTATTTGCTGAAAATAGCCGTCAGGGAAGAGTCGTTCAGTACATCTACAATTTCAAAAGGACCTTCCTCGGCCATTGAACCACTAACCGGCTTTATGTCGCTTGCAATTACTCTAGATCCGCCATAAATATTACGGAGTGTACTAACAAGGTCAGTTCCTACCTGACCAGCTGATCCTAATACCAATATTGTTTCTGACATTCTACTTTAAATAGTGCTTCGAAATTACATTTTTTGCTGCAATACCATTTGATAGATTTCAAATGTCATATCGCATGTTCTTTCAGTACTAAATGATCGGACTTTCTCCCTGGCGCCTGCCACAATCCTTTTCTTATATCCTTCGTCGGTAATGACCTTGCGAATTCCTTTTGCAAGGCCTTCGGAATCAGCGATCCCTGCAAGGTAACCTGAATCATTGTGGGAAATGATTTCAGGGATACCTCCTGCATTTGTGCTTACTATCGGTATGTTGTGGGCCATTGCATCCAGTAATGATGTCCCCAGGCCTTCTGTTTTTGAGGTGAAAAGGAATAAATCAACATCTGGCCAAAGTTCATGCATATCATTTCGAAACCCTGTGAAAATTACATTCTGAACTTGCTTTTCTTTTGCGTAGTCCATGATCTCCTTTCGCATAGGACCATCACCGATAATGACAAAGACTTTGTCTTTGTCCTGTTTAAAAATATTAGCCGTATCAATAAATGTGAAGTAGTCTTTCTGGTCTGCAAGAGCGGCAACATTGGCAATGATCATGGTGTTCGAAGGAAGGTCAAATTCGCTGCGTAATTTTCCTCCTAATCCGCCGGTAATGCTTTTCATGTCAATGCCTGAATACACTGTTTTTAATGCTATATTTTTATTATGGATAGATGGTGTAATGATATCTTTAATGGTCTCAGACACACAAAGTATGGCTTTGATCGACCGGTGATTGTATTTCCACCTGGAGAACCAACTTTTTCCAATTGGGAAATCAACGCGTCGGCTCAAAACAACCGGGACCTTGTGATCGAAAACAAAGGCAGAGAGCACTGCTCCTGCATGCGCATGAGCATCATGGCAATGGATAATGTCAATCTTATTTTGTTTAGAAATACGCGCAATTTTTCTTGCCAGGGCAAGGTCTATGCCGCCTGATTTCTTATAACCAATAATGTTCCAGTTGTTCTTTGCGCAGAATTCAGACAATTTGCTGCCGAAGGGGGAAATAATCCACTGCTCCACATTTTTATTGGAAAGTTCCTTTACAAGGTATGCGACCTGCTGTTCACCTCCTCTCCAGGTGAGGGGTGATGATATATGGAGGATACGGATCGCTGGCACGACACAAATTTCGATAAATAATATTATGTATCTAATTTATATGTGGAGCACTTATCTGTTCAATTAACCAAAGGTTGTCCAAACCTCTGAAAATTCTACCTTTGCTGGTATCGGATCAGGTTAAATTCAGAAGCCAGGAAAACACATTGTGTTTGTCAGGCAATTCTATTTATGATATAGCAAAAGCATAGTAAGTCATGACAGAAGAAGGGATTAACAGGTCCATAAGCTAAAACTGAAAACAAGGATTGATTAGAAAGATATGAGAACATTTAAAGTAGTAGGAGTGATGTCAGGAACGTCGATGGACGGCCTGGATATCGCCCATTGCGATTTGACCCTGAAAGAAGACGGGAGATGGGATTATGAGATCAATAAAGCCATCACAGTATCATACAACGAGACCTGGCGAGTGCGTTTGTCGAAATTAAGGAACCAGAGTGCTCTGGTGTTTTATAAAACTGACAGATACTTTGGTCAATACATTGGTCAGATAATCAATGATTTTTTAGAAGAGAATGATCTTTCAGCGGATCTCATTTCATCTCACGGACATACTATTTTTCATCAACCAGAGAAAAACATATCCGTTCAGGTAGGCAACGGACAGGCAATAACGGCTGTTACAGGAATACCTGCTGTCACTGATTTCAGATATCAGGATGTGGTTAAGAATGGGGAAGGGGCTCCTGTTTCAGGTATAGGTGACGAACTATTGTTCAAAGAGTTTGATATGTGCCTGAATTTAGGCGGATTTGCCAATATCTCTACTTCTGTGAATGGCGTAAGGCTGGCATATGATATATGCCCGGTAAACATTTTGCTGAACAGGATGGCGCGTGAGTTTGGACAGGAATACGATCAGGATGGCAAGATCGCAGAAAGCGGCAGAATTGATTATGATCTGTTATCGTTGCTTAACGATATTGAATTTTACAGTATAGAACCTCCTAAATCTCTTGGGAGAGAATGGATCAACAAGAATCTTTGGTACCATGTCAGAGAAAGCAGGATAAGCAAAGAAGATAAAATGAAAACCCTTGTTGATCACATGGCAGAGCAAATAGGAAATAACATCGAAAAACTTTCCGATGGGGATGCCTCTCTTAAGCGCGTTTTTGTGACCGGTGGCGGAGCTTTTAACAATACACTCATTGATCATCTGCGAACACATACAGATGCTGAAATAATAATACCAGACGAAAATATCGTCAAATTTAAAGAGGCACTGATCTTTGCACTTATGGGGCTGTTGAGGGTTAATAACAAAGAAAATATCTGGTCGTCAATGACCGGTGCTGACTCTGATTCTATTGGCGGACACCTTGCCGGTGATTTTACCGGCCTGATCAATGCACAATAAAGTTTCAGAAAATGTTACAGATTGACCTTACTTTTGTGGGCACTTGATAGATTTGGGAATAAAATCAAATTAATTATATCCTGGTTATGATACAATCAGATCACAATCAATTAATGGAATCACTATTAAAAAGTTTTGAAGACAAAGAACCAGAATTGGTCTTTGAATGGAACGATCCTGAGACCGAAGCTAAAGGCTGGATCGTCATTAATTCCTTGCGGGGCGGATCAGCCGGTGGGGGTACAAGGATGAGAAAAGGCCTTACAAAGAGAGAAGTGGTTTCACTGGCAAAGACCATGGAGGTTAAATTTACGATCAGTGGTCCCCCGATCGGTGGAGCAAAATCGGGGATAGACTTCGATCCGGCTGACCCGCGAAAAAGAGGTGTTCTGAAAAGATGGTATGCTGCTGCACTTCCCTTGCTAAAATATTACTATGGAACCGGTGGAGATATGAATGTGGACGAAATACATGAGGTTATTCCGATCACTACTTCACTGGGGCTGCTGCATCCGCAGGAAGGCACGGTAAACGGTCATTTGAAAGAGTACAGTCAACAAGAAAAGTCTCAGGCTATAAGCAGACTTCAGGACGGGGTGTCTTTGCCGATAACAGAGGTAAAATTCAGCCCTGATGTTAAAAGATGGTACACTATTGCCGATATGATCACGGGTTGGGGAGTTGAAGAAGCGGTCAGGCATTATTATGCGTTGTGGGGCGGAACCATGAATCACAAAAGAGCCATTATTCAAGGATGGGGGAACGTTGCTGCCGCAGCTGCTTTTTATCTGGCAAAGAATAATGTACTTGTAACCGGGATCATTGACAAAGATGGCGGTTTGATCAAAGAAGAAGGGTTCACTTTTGAAGAGATCCGTGAACTTTTCCTTAACAGAGACGGCAACAAGATCAAGGCAGATAATCTGCTTTCCTTTGAAGAGATAAATGATAAAATTTGGGATCTTGGTGCTGAGATATTTATCCCGGGAGCAGGTTCCCGGCTGGTCACTCAGGAACAAATGGAGCGTCTGGTAAAAGGCGGGATAGAGGTGATCAGTTGTGGTGCCAACGTTCCTTTTGCAGATGAGGAGATCTTTATGGGTCCTATCAGCAGATATGCTGATGAGCACACCGCAGTGATCCCTGACTTTATAGCTAATTGCGGGATGGCACGGGCATTCAGTTACCTTATGAGCAAGGATGCCAAAGTGACTGATTTTGAAATACTCATAGATGTCTCGGACACTATTGAACGAAGTTTGATTAAGGTCCATCAATTCAATGTGAAATCTACAGGCATTAGTAAAAAAGCCCTTGAATTGAGTTTAAGAACACTAGTGTAACTGGCTCACATTTCACTTAAGGGGGTATGCCGGATACAACAGATCAAAAAAACAGGAACCGCGTCTATTACCAACCGCTGGTTTATGCGTTGCTGGTTGCAGCCGGTGTATGGATCGGAAGTACTTTCCTGTATCATGGGGGGTCTGTAACATCATCCGGTAGCAGGGTGGCTCAGCTTATCGAGATCATTGAGAGCCAGTACGTGGACTCTATTGATAAGCACGCTGTCGAAGATGATGCCATTGTTAAGATCCTCAGTCAGCTGGATCCTCATTCATCTTTTATACCTTCTTCAGATGTAGAACGTGTCAACCAGGGATTAAGAGGGAGTTTTGTAGGCATTGGCATCGAATTTGAGGTCTACAGGGATACTGTACTTATATTGAGGGTCTTTGCAACCGGTCCTGCTGAAGAAGCAGGGATCAAAGTTGGGGATCGATTGCTTCGTTACGCTGAAGGCAAGGATACTGCATCTTACCAGACTTTGATCGGTATCCAATCCTCAGAGGTGATTGAAAGGCTAAAAGGAAAAGCAGGATCACCTTTAAAATTGCATGTATTCAGGAAATCGGACAGTACAGAACACCATATCGAGGTGCTAAGGGATAACATTGCCATTCCGTCAATAACGTCTTCGTTCATGCTCGAGCCTGGTATTGGATATGTCCGCATAGAAAGATTCAGCGAACCGACGCACAAGGAATTTCTTTCAGCGATAACGAGACTCAAAGGCAAGGGTTCCCTTGAAAAACTTATAATTGATCTGCGGTCCAACCCGGGGGGATATCTGCATACCGCTATTAGTTTGCTTGATGAATTCTTTGATAATGAAGAATTACTGGCATACACCAGAGGAAAAGGCAGGTATAAGAAGGAGTACAAAGCGACCAAAGGAGGGGTATGTACCAAAATGGGCCTTGTGGTGCTTGTAAATGGATATTCAGCGTCAGCGAGTGAGATATTCAGTGGAGCAATTCAGGACCATGACCGTGGGTTGGTCGTTGGAATGCGTACTTACGGCAAAGGATTGGTCCAGGAAACATTCAGGCTGGCTGACGGAGCGCAATTACGGCTTACCGTTTCAAGGTATTATGTTCCTTCAGGGAGGTCGATCCAGAAACCATATGACACCGACCTCGAAACGTATCATACAGAAGTGATGCGCCGGAGGGATTCGACCTTAACGGAAGTAGATTCATCGATCATATTCAGAACAAAAGGAGGAAGGATCGTTTTTGGGGGGGGCGGAATTCAACCGGATATAGCTGCTATGGATCGACCGGATACAATATTTAAAGCGGAGGAATATAGTTTGGTCAGAAAATTCCTGACTGAATTCAGTGATCAGAATTTTGCTTTGATCACCTCCTTTCAATCCGCTGACAGTATGGAATTTTCCCAAACACTTGATTCATTAATGCGGTCAAAAGTGCCAGTGAAGGTTACCAATGATCAATTGAATTATCTTAAAGAGGAACTATCGGGAAGGTTCTACGGCCAGCAGGCTACCCGTCAGACTTTTTCCAAATACGATGCAATCCTGCAGGCGGGTTTGAAAGCCCTTCATCAAGAAGATCCGGTTAATTAGCGCTAGATCCAGAAATTAAAGGGCAAAAAAAAAGGTGCCATAGGCACCTTGATTTTTGATTTAAACAAAGTTCTTACTCTGCTGTTTCTTCAGTAGCTGCTTCTTCAGTAGCTTCTTCAGTAGCTGCTTCTTCAGTAGCTTCCATTTCAGTTTCTACCGCTTCTTCAGCAGCTTCCATTTCTTCAGCGTGAGTTTCTTCTGCTGATTGCTCAGTAGCTTCTCCTTCTCCTTCTCCATTGTCAGCATTGTTACAAGCTGCAAATGCAAAGAAAGAGGCAATTGTCAATAGTGCGAAAATTCTTTTCATTACTTTATAAATATTAGGGTTCCTGATAAAATTTGCAGGCAAATATATGGGTTTAAAGGGTTTAAGCAACTTTTTAATGTTATTTTTTACGAAAAGAAATTTGAATAGGCACTCCACTGAAATTGTATTCTGCCCTTATCTTGTTCTCCAAAAAGCGTTTGTAAGACTCTGTTACATACTGCGGTAGGTTGCAAAAAAATGCGAATATCACGGTGCGGGTTTTTATTTGAGTAACATATTTGACTTTTATGTACTTGCCTTTTTTTGCAGCTGGAGGGTGATCATTTATTATTGGAAGAAGATATTCGTTCAGTTTTGAGGTAGAGATATGATTGGTGAGACTCTGATAAACTTCGTATGCTTTTTCTACAGCTTTGAAAACACGTTGTTTGGTCAGCGCTGAAATAAATAAAATAGGAACATCTGTGAAAGGTGAAATTTTATTTTGTATTTCTTCCTCATACCCCTTTGTAGATGTATGGTCTTTTTCGACAAGATCCCATTTGTTTACCAGGATTAAAATTCCTTTGCCATTCTTTTGTGCAAGTCTGAATAAATTTACGTCCTGAGAACTCATTCCTCGTGTAGCATCGATCAGCAGGATCATGACATCGCAATCTTCGACAGCCCTGACCGAGCGCATAACGCTATAGAATTCAACGTTCTCCTTAACCTTGCTCTTTTTCCTTATTCCGGCAGTATCTACAAGTATGAATTCTTTTCCGAATGAATTATAATGTGAATGAATGGTATCCCTTGTTGTGCCTGGGATGTCGGTAACAATGTTCCTTTCCTGGCCAAGCAATACGTTACATAGCGATGATTTTCCTGCATTTGGCCTTCCTACGATTGCAAATCTTGGTAAGTCGCTTTGTTCCTTTGCCGGATTTTTCGGCAGATTTTGGATAACTTCATCTAGAAAATCACCTGTACCACTCCCTGAAATAGAGGAGATCATGAAAAGGTTTTCAAATCCCAGTGAATAGAATTCGCCGGCTTCATATTGCCGTTGGTGGTTGTCTACTTTGTTTACAATGACAATTACCGGCTTTTTCCCTCTTCTGAGGATCTTTGCAAAATCCATGTCGAGGTCAGTTACTCCTGTAGTCACGTCGACCATAAAAAGAAGAACATCAGCTTCTTCCATGGCAATTTCAACCTGATCACGTATCGATTTCTCAAAGACATCGGCGGAATGAGCAACGTAGCCACCTGTATCAATAACAGTGAATTCATTGTCCAGCCATTCGGCGTTTCCGTAGTGACGATCTCTTGTTACTCCGGATACGTCGTCCACGATCGCCTTTCGTCCACCGACAAGTCGATTAAATAAAGTGGATTTGCCCACATTTGGTCTACCTACAATTGCTACGATCCCAGACATTGAACTTTGATCAGATAATATTTTGTTGCGAAAAAATAAAGGTGCAAAGGTACGCAATTTGCGCCTTATTTATGGGTCAGTGCAGATAACCCATGTTTTTTAATTGCTGTTCGTTTTTACGCCAGTTCTCGCGAACCTTTACGAACAACTCAAGGAACACTTTTTTACCTAAGAAATTCTGCATTTCCTTTCTTGCAAAAGTCGCAGTTCTTTTAAGTGCAGAACCTTCTTTGCCGATTAGTATCCCTTTTTGTGATTTTCTTTCTACATAGATCGTGGCATGGATTCGGATCAAGTGTTCTTCCTCTTTAAAATTGTCAACGATCACCTCGACGGCATAAGGAATTTCTTTTTTATACTGTAACAGTATCTGTTCCCTTATGATCTCTGAAATAAAAAACCGTTCGGGCCTGTCTGTCAGCTGATCTTCGGGGAAGTAAAAAGGATGTTCAGGGCTCAGGTCATAGATCAATTGCTTTACACCGTCAAAATTGAATTTGTGCAATGCGGAAACGGGTACAATTGCATAAAAAAGACCAGACTCTTTAAAGGACCTGATCTGATTGTCAATCTGATCCTGGGTCGCAAGATCCATTTTATTCAGAAGAAGAATGACGGGAACAGATAAGTTGTCAAGCAGATCCTTTATCATGTCAGGTATCGCCTCCGTTGTGCAATCATGGATCAAAAGGACCACATCTGCATCCACCAGACTTTCCAGAACGCTCTTCATCATTGATTCTTGCAAAGGGTATTTAGGATCGAGAACACCGGGAGTGTCTGAGAATACCATTTGGCAATTTTTGTGATGAAGGATGCCCATGATCCGGTGACGGGTTGTCTGGATCTTTGGTGTCGTTATTGCAAGTTTCATGCCTAGCAAACCGTTCATTAACGTGGATTTGCCTGCATTTGGCATGCCAATAATTGAAATAAAAGCTGCTTTTTGTTCAGTCATCGGAAACGCAAAGGTAAATAAATGAATCGTCTTAGATCACATATCAATTAAGGACCAATTGACAAAAAAAATGCCACTGATACGAAGATGTAGCAGTGGCATTGTATGAGGGAGTTCCCTGATTATTGTTTCTTGTATTTGATCGTATAAGTATAATTGGTCATAAGATCTTCATCATACCAAGTTTCGCTAAGGATAAGATCTGTATTGTTATATGTTTGTACTGTAGTTGTGTCGCCATCGATGATCATGGTTTTTCCATCAGCACTTAGACTCCATGTTCCTTGGTCGTAAAGATCAGGATCCGATGGGTCACATTTTGATGCCCCTTCAACGATGTTGTACTGGTTGTTTGCCAAGAATTTGAAGATATTATCTTTTTCACACGGATCCATAAGATCTGTAAAATCAGATACTATAACTCCGAAAATATCTATTGGTGGGTTAATAAGTGCTGCCGTAAGAATCCAAGAAGTCCCTTCAAGAGAATTTCCTGCAGCTTTCTTTGGATTCGGGCTGTCATCATCCTTACAAGAGTATACGAATACTGTGAGGAGAATCATTGAGGCAAGAGCGATTTTTTTCATATTTTTTGTAAAATAGTTTCTAACAAAGTAAATCGAAAATAATGGAATTTTTTTCCATGACTTAAAATAAAAAAAGCGTACCGAATGATCGGTACGCTTTTGTCGTTGTTGCGGGAGTAGGATTGCCTCCTTGCAGTCGGCCGTCCCTGAGGGGGTGAATTACCCAACTCCAAAAGCCCGACTGGGTCGTTCTTTTTTACATGTCCCTTCTCACTGCTCATGCGAGCATGGCATGAGCAGTGACATAAAAAAAGCGTACCGAATGATCNNGCCCGACGAGCTACCACTGCTCCATCCCGCGATGTATCTTTACAAAGAGATCTAATTATTTTATACCCTCTCTGTAACGGGGTGCAAATATACAGGTATTTGTTCAGATTAATGAATCTACCCAAAGATAAAATTGAATCATTTGGTTTTAAATTAAACGATTGAAACAAACCAAATTGCAACTTATATGTTGATTTACTTTAGTGAACAACTGTACAGACACCGTCATTTTGGATGACTGTATTCTAAATACTAATATTAATTACGTTAATTTGTTAACTTACAGTAATTGAAATTAATAATATGATACATTCTCTTTATAATTTTATTATGAATCTGAAATTTGAATACATAAGAAAATCAGGTTCAATTTTTCTTCTCATGTTGGTTTTTTTGAGCAGCTGTAAGAAAGATGACAAAGTAGTTCCATTAGAAGAACAGAACATAGTAATTCCAAATTATCTTGTAAGCTTTGATGAAGCCGGTGGTATAATTCTCCCATCTTTTGAAACGATAGCTGGTGCTGATGAAAAGTTGGATCGACCAAATGACCTGGCCTTTGGTACTGCGCGAGCGAATGAATTATGGATACTAAATGAGAGAACGTCGAATATCGGCGGCTCTACTGTTATGATACAGAGACCAGGAGCCACGGATCAGTATGTGGAACAACGGGTTGACGGGAATGCCTGGCATTTTATGTCATTGCCAACAGCTTTGGCCTGGAGTAATAACACGAACTGGTTCACTTCCCCTGGAATCCTTGATGCCAACCACGCAGGAGGAACCTTTACCGGTCCTACACTGTGGTCAGGAGACCTTGATATCTATGCAAAGCCTTCAGGTGGCAATGGCAGCCATCTTGACATGTTGCATGGCAGTCCATTTTCAATGGGTATTGAAGCTGACGTAGATAACGCATGTTATGTGTTTGATGGTTGGAATGAGGAGCTTGTGCATTATGACTTTCATGCCGATCACGGGCCAGGAAATTCATATCACGGAGACGGTGAGGTGTTGAGATTTACAGATATATTTTTAACAAGAAAGCCAGGGGTTCCAAGCCACATGCGTTTTGATAAGAATAAAGAATGGCTCTATATTGTCGACGGTGGTAAAAGCAGAATTATCCGTGTAAAACCATCCACGGCAATATTTAACAAATCATTGCCTCTGATCAATGAAGAACTGGCAAAACACCATGAAATGCTAGGAGCTAAAATGGAAGTATTTGTTGACAATGGTTTGACCACTCCTTGTGGTATCGAAATTGTCGGTGACCTGGTATATGTAACTGATTTTGAGACCGGAGAGATAATAGCATACGATATTGAATCACAGAAAGAAGTCGCAAGGGTAGAAACCAGTTCCCCCGGTGTTACAGGAATTTGCTTTGGTAATGATCATCTCTGGTATGTGAACAGAAATGAAAATAAACTCTACCGGATAGACCTCAATTAGAATTGTAATTGCACGGGTTTACCCAAACAATGCCCTGCTTTGACTTTTAATTGGTAGTTCAGCCTTTTTTCAAAGAAGCATAGTGCTTATAGAAAAGAGGGATCGTTTCTATCCCTTTAAAGAAATTGAACAATCCAAATTTTTCATTCGGTGAATGAATGGCATCGCTGTCGAGACCAAAACCCATCAGAATGGTTTTAACCCCAAGGACTTCTTCGAACAACGCTACGATCGGAATGCTTCCACCACCTCTTGTAGGCACCGGTTCTTTGCCAAATGATTCTTTCATAGCCAGTGCCGCAGCCCTGTATTCATCGGAATCAATTGGGGTCACATATGGCATGCCGCCATGGTGAGGAGTCACCTTTATCTTTACTGAGGGAGGAGCAATTTTATAAAGATGATCTGTGAATATCTTAGTGATCCTTTCAGCACTCTGATTTGGTACCAACCTCATTGATATCTTGGCAAATGCTTTTGAAGGTAGTACTGTTTTTGCTCCATCTCCTATGTAGCCACCCCAGATACCATTTACGTCCAAAGTTGGTCGAATGCCTGTCCTTTCAATGGTAGAGAAGCCCTTTTCTCCCATTACATCATCGATCTTCAGGCTACTTTTAAACTCGTCAAGGTCAAATGGTGTTTTTGCCATTAATGCTCGCTCTGCATCATTTAGCTCAACTACATTGTCATAGAAACCATCGATCGTAATGTGTCGGTTCTCATCATGAAGTGATGCGATCATTGTACAAAGCACATTGATTGGATTCGCGACCGCACCGCCATATGTTCCGGAATGCAGATCAATATCTGGCCCGGTTACTTCGATCTCAACGTATGAAAGCCCTCTCAATCCAACGTCAAGTGATGGAATGTCGTTTGCGATCATTGCCGTGTCAGATATAAGGATCACATCACATGCAAGCTTTTCTTTGTTTGCTATACAATATTGACCAAGATTGACCGAACCGATCTCCTCCTCACCTTCGATCATTACTTTTACATTACATGCTAATTCGCCTGTCTGTAGCATTGTTTCCAGTGCTTTTATATGCATAAAGAACTGTCCCTTGTCATCACAGGCGCCTCGCGCATAAATGTTCCCGTTTCGGATCGTTGGTTCAAACGCAGGAGTTTCCCATAATTCGTCCGGAACAGAAGGTTGTACATCGTAATGTCCATAAACAAGTACAGTTGGCAAAGAAGGATCGACGATCTTGTCTCCATAAACCACGGGATTCCCTTGTGTCTCCTCCACATGCACATTGTCGGCACCAGCAGCTTTCAGCAATTCCGCAACTTTGTTTGCGGCCCTTTTTGTGTCTCCCGAAAATTTCGGGTCGGCACTTATGCTGGGAATCCTTATCAGGTCAAATAATTCACTTAAAAATCGATCTTTATTGGCCTCTATGTATTCTTTATGATTCATTGAAAAAATTTGGCGGCAAGTTAATAAGTAATTCTTAATGATGTCCAATGGAAGTAAATGAATTGAAAATCTACATTTTGTATCTTTAGCTTTTACCAACGGGACAGGTTTCTATATTTGTGGTATGATCATTGGAGAATGATTTTTATGGAAATGAGATTAGTGAAAAAAATGAGCGGATTAGTTAGGTCAAATGGTCGAAAAATAATTCGAAGCGGATTAGCGATATTTCTGATAAGCACAATACTGTATGCTTGTGTCCGAGTACCAATGACCGGAAGAAGGCAACTTAACCTTTTGCCTGAGTCTGATCTTGTGGCAATGAGCTTGACAGAGTATAAAAACTTCTTAAACGAGAATAACGTAGTTAACTCAGGACCAAATCAGGAAGCCATTCAACGTGTCGGAGACAGGATTTCATCGGCAGTGGAGACATATCTTGAGTCAACCAAATATGCTAAAAGAGTAAAAAATTACAACTGGGAGTTCAATCTTGTTCAGGATCCGACAATGAATGCGTGGTGTATGCCGGGGGGTAAGGTAGTTTTTTACACAGGTATACTTCCTGTTTGTGAAAGCGATGCAGGAATAGCAGTGGTAATGGGACACGAAATCGCACATGCTATAGCCCGTCATGGCAATGAACGCATGTCACAACAGATGGCAATTGCACTGGGTGGGGTAGCACTTGATGTAGCCGTATCGGACAAGCCTGAGGAAACAAGGAATTTGTACAATCTTGCCTATGGTATTGGTTCAACAGTAGGTGTGATGTTGCCTTATAGCAGACTTCATGAATCAGAAGCAGATAAGCTCGGGCTGATGTTCATGGCTATGGCAGGATATGACCCCCAGGAAGCACCCAGGTTCTGGGAAAGAATGGAATCGCTTGGCAGTTTACGCCCACCGGAATTCCTGAGCACGCACCCAAATCCGGATACAAGAATTGCTGACCTGGAAGCTCAAATGCCAAAGGCAATGGAACTTTATAATAAACAGCAGGAAAAATAATAATAATTGCTAAACCAGGAACCGCATGAGAAAAACAAGAATTATTGTCTTTGTTCTCCTAAGTATAGGGCTGAGTACTGCTTTTAAACAACAGAACGATGATGAAGAAGTTAAAAGGATTATTCACGAAACAATTGAGAAATTAAGAGGAAATACTTCCTATGCTGAGATCAGAATATCCATCGTCCGGCCAAAATGGAGCCGTGACATGGAAATGAAGGCATGGTCAAAAGGTACTGAATATTCCCTTACTGTTGTAACAGAGCCGGTTAAGGACAGAGGTACTGTCTTTTTAAAACGGGACAAGGAGGTATGGAATTATCTCCCCAATGTTGAACGAACGATCAAACTTCCTCCAAGTATGATGGGGCAGAGCTGGATGGGAACTGACCTCACTAATGACGACCTTGTGCAGCAAAGCTCGCTTGAGAATGACTTCGATCATAAGTTATTGCGGTCTGAAATGCTTGAAGGCCGTGATTGTTATGTTATAAGTTCGATCCCTCACGAAGATGCCACAGTGGTTTGGGGCATGATTATTTCTTGGATAGATAAAAAGGATCTTATTCAGATGAAAACGGAGTTTTATGATGAAGACAAGGAACTGGTTAATACTTTCACTGCGACGGACATAAAAAGAATGGGTGGGAAAAATATTGCAACCCGGCTTGCGATCTTACCTTCTGATAAACCCGGCAATAAAACAGTGATGCAATACCTCCATCTTGAATGGGATAAACCTATTCCTGACAATTTCTTCACGGTTCAGAATATGAAGAAGGTCAAGCCCTGATATAAAATAAATACAAACGGCCGACAATTTATAAACTGAAATGCGACATTTGTTGTCTTGAAATAACCAAAATAACTACCAATGCTCTTAATACTGGTATGGAGAAATATCTGGCGGAATAAGAAGAGAACTTATATTACCTCTGCTATGGTAATGCTTGCTGCTTTTCTCTCCATTGTTATGTATTCGGTGCAAATGGGAGTATATGACAGGAACATTAATAATCTGGTCACATTCACCACGGGATATGTGCAGGTGAATGCGGAGGGGCACGAAGAAGAGAAAACACTTGAAACCTCCGTTGAATATACAGAAGAACTAAAAGAAAGGATCGTTTCATACCCTGGGGTCAATAATATTCTTCCTAAGATCAACTGGGTGACACTGATCGCCGGCGATTCACTGGCAAGAGAAGGTATGATCATGGCCTCAGATCCAGTGGAAGAGGATAAATTGATACATCTTTCACAAAGAATAGATACCGGAAGATATCTTGAGCGGGAAGACGACGGGATCATTATTGCTGCAGGTCTCGCAAGAAGGCTGAAAGTGAATTTAGGAGATACCGTGGTATTGCTGGGTGCGGGATATCAGGCGCAATCTGCAAACGGGCTATTCCCGGTTGTTGGAATAACCTCCATAGCTTCACCGACACTCAATAAGTTGCTTATTTACATGACTTATGATAAAGCAAACGAATTGCTTAGTCTTGATGGTCGTGCAACAAATCTGGTCCTGCAGATTGAAGATCACGAGCGATCTAAGGAAATTGCTGAAGGACTTCAGAAAGAGCTAGGAAGTGAATACGAAGTCATGGATTGGCATAAACTCGCTCCGGAATTGTCTCAGCTGGCTGCCAGCGAGAAAGCATCGGGATATGTATTTATGTTTATTCTTTATCTCATTATTTCATTTGGCGTATTTGGCACCATCTTGATGATGCTGGCAGAGAGAAAGTTCGAATTTGGCGTGGTTACGGCACTTGGCATGAAACGGGCATTGTTGGCCAGAATTGTGGTTTTGGAAAACTTTGTTATTGCCGCTATAGGCTCGGTTGCCGGAATGATACTGGCCGTTCCCTTTGTGCTATGGTTGTACTATTACCCAATAAGTTTGGCAGGTCAATATGCAGAAACCTATGAGAAACTGGGATTTGAACCCATGATACAGGCCGGTATCTATATTGAGGCCTTTATCAATAATGGAGTGGCAGTGGTTTTAATAACCATGATATTGTCAATGTTTCCTGTTATTCACATTTTGAAAATTAAACCCATAGAAAACCTACGAGGATGATTTACCTGATAGCATGGCGAAATATATGGCGAAATAAAAGCAGAAGCCTGGTAGTTATCACGGCAATGGTCATAGGTATCTGTGCTACTGTATTCATTACAGGTTTCTCCTGGGGGATGTATGAATATCGGATAAATGATCTTATCAATAATGAAATTTCCCATGTTCAGATTCATAACCCGGATTATCTTGAGAACAACGAAACCAAATACCGTATCCGGGACCCTGAACCGCTTATAAAGGAACTGGAGTCTAATCCATTGGTGAAGAGCTACTCCCCACGCGTCACCGGGATGGCTATGCTGATGTCTAGCCGCGGCCAGACGGGTGCTTTAGTGCAAGGAATAGATACATCACTCGAAGACCGGACCACAAATCTCAGGTCTAAGATCATAGATGGGAAATATCTTTCCGGTACAAATGCAAAACCGATCTTAGTAAGCAAACGGATGCTGGAAGAACTGAAACTGGATCTTGGGCAACGACTCACGCTAAGGGTTGACCAGTTTCCGGGGGCAAGGTATAAGATCGTTGGTGTATTTGAGACGGCCAATTCAATGTACGATGAAATGAATGTGTTTGTGCTGGATGAGGACCTTAGAGAACAGTTGGAGATCACAAATGGCTATCATGAGATCGCTGTGCTGTTGAAGGATGATGATGAAATGGATTCTTTCAAGGAATATCTTGGATCTTTCGGGCAGCATAATCTGGTCAGAAACTGGAAAGAACTTGCGCCAGAGGTAGCCGTCGGTCTTGAAAGTTTCAATACAAGCATTTTTATTATAGTGATCATTATTTTTCTGGGTGTTGCCTTTGGAATCGTAAATACCATGCTGATGGCAGTACTTGAACGTGTCAGGGAAATAGGCATGCTTCTTTCAATCGGTATGACCAGGAGGCGTGTTTTTTCAATGATGATCATTGAAACCTTGTTTTTGTCTACAGTAGGTGTGCCGATCGGACTGCTGATCGGGTATGTCATTATTGAGACCACCGGTAATTCTGGTATCGACCTATCTGTATTTTCAGAAGGTTTCAGCGGTATGGGATTTAGCAGCATTGTCTATCCTGCACTAACTTTCGAATACTATTTGCAGATCACAGTAGAAATTCTGCTTATTGTATTCATCGCATCTCTTTTCCCTGCATTCAGAGCAAGAAAACTTAATCCGGCAGAGGCCATTAGAAAATTGTAGAAATGACGGTAATTAAAACAAACGATCTGACAAAAGTATATGAGGGCATCGTGCCTGTACATGCGCTGAACGGCGTTGATCTTGAAATACAAGAAGGTGAGTTCACTGCAGTTGTTGGTCCCTCAGGCTCAGGAAAGACTACACTGCTTAATATTATTGGTGGACTGGATAACAGCTCTTCCGGAGAAGTATTCGTTGGAGGGATAAATATCTCTGAGATGTCTGAACATCAGCTGATCAATTTCAGGCTTAACAATATTGGATTTGTATTTCAGGCTTTTAATCTGATCCCGGTTCTGACCGCAAAGGAGAATATATCTTTTGTGATGTTGCTGCAAAAAAGAAGCAAAGGGGAGCGAAACGATCGTGCAATGCAACTTTTAAAAGCAGTAGGCCTTGAGGACCAGGCAAATAAAAGGCCGAATGCCATGAGTGGCGGTCAGCAGCAGCGTGTGGC
>DJML01000003.1 GCA_002436505.1 Bacteroidetes bacterium UBA6491
TGATGAGGTCGTCATATTTTCTATTGGTTGCATATCCGGCTTTCCTCAGTCCGTGCGCCCAACCTTTATAATCCGTTTGTTTTAGCTCAAACAATGCATGATAACGCCAATTGTCCCTTAAAAAATTGGAATGATCCCTAAAGGACTCAAGTGCGTTGTCGTATGCCCTGAAGCATTCATTGGGTGCATCATCATCCGCATTGATGGTCTTGCCTGTCCAGTCACTTTTACATTTTATACCAAAGTGATTGTTTCCCTGCGTTGCCAGCCGGCTATTGCCATCGCTGCTTTCGAGTATCCCCTGGGCTAGCGTAATACTTGCCGGAACCCCACTTCTGTGCATTTCAATGATCGCATAATCCTTGTACTTTGCGATGTACTCTGCCCTTGTCAACCGCTGACCAAAAGCATTCCCTGTTATCAGGGTCAATATGAAAATGTAAAAATATTTCACCATCTTTGGCACAAAATTAGTGGCATTAACATTCCTTAACTTTTTGATTTATACACTTGTGTACATTAGTGTAAACGAATTAATGCCCTAAAGTGTTATTACTATTTTTGGCTTTGATATTTGAAATTAAATGAGATTAACAATGACCTTAACCCAAAAGTGGAAAATGCGCCATAGAACAAAAGCCAATAATTTATGCTTTTCAATGATCGTTCTGGTGTTTCTTTCTCTTGTTAATGTGCCTTTGTACGCACAGCACCACCATGCTTCAATACCTGCAGCTGACTGGGTTTTCACTGTTGACAAAGAGCTGGTTATGATCGGTGATGTGATCACAGTTACATTTGAGGCTCCATTGGAAGAAGGGATACATATTTACTCTTCCGATTTTGATCCGAGTTGTGGCCCACTGGTCTCAGAATTAGTTATGTTGGAAGATCCATCGTTTGCTATGGAAGGGCGGTTCAATTCCCACGGCGCAGAGACACATTTTGATGATATCTTCAAATGTGAGATCAAATACTTTAGTGACAAGGCGGTTTTCACCCAAATGTTCAAAATAATGGATATAAATCCGTCGATCAGCGGCACAATGTATTACCAGATGTGCGATGATGAGACCTGTGTTGGTCATAAGTACAATTTTGATCTTAGCGGATCATTTGAGGTTTCAGATGCAACAGGTGAACCGGAGACAAAATCTATACCTGAAAGCGGGAACAAATAACACGCACCTCATGAATGAATAATCGTGATGATGGATCTCATGTTCCCCTGATAATGACAAAATGTATCTTAAAATGTAAATTACATGCCGGCAACTGAACCAAAAACTCATGGATTTGTTTCAAAGAAGTATAAAGTAATTAAATGATCTCAGTTCAGAAGAAAATTATTAATACAGAAAAGATAGCATTGCAAATGAACAGTTTGTTAGCACTGGTTGCGATTGTTCTTTTTTCATTAGTGCCCACGGGCAATGCAAGTGCACAAGACAAGATACCTCCTGCGAACTGGAAACATTCGCTAAGCAAGTCTGAAGTAAAGATCGGTGAAGTGATCGAGATCATTCTTAAGACTGATATTCCGGATGGACTTCATATTTATTCAAATGATTTTTCTGAAGACTGCCCGCCTCAAAAGGCAGAGCTGACTTTTATTAATAACAATGGCTCATATGAACCAATAGGTAAAATGGTACCTACAGGTTCAGAAAAAATGATGGACGATATCTTCAGGTGCGAAGTTTCCATTTTTCACCATCATGCTCTTTTTAAACAAAAGGTCCGGATCTTAAAAAAAGACCCTGTAATTAATGCAAGCCTGTTCTACCAGATGTGTACTGAAGAACAGTGCATCAATTTTGACCATAAGTTCTCTGCCGGGCCGATAAAAATAATTGAAAGTGCTGCTTCTGAGGTCAGCCCTAAGCAAACTAATGAAACAATATCTGAAGAGGCTGCGGAGGCCATAGATACGCAGGACACTTCTGATTCGATCAATGATGAACAGCAATCAGAAGAAGATACTAAAGTCTCGGATGAAACGGAAACTGACGAAGAGCAAATCTCAGATGACACAGATGATGTAAGGAACAAATCCCTGTGGGCGCTCTTTATCCTTGGGGTACTCGGAGGAATTCCGGCGCTGCTGACACCGTGTGTCTACCCTATGATCCCAATGACCGTTGCTTTTTTCACAAAGCAGGACAATAAGTCCAAGGGGAAAAAGATGGCAACGATGTATGGGATATCCATTGTGTTGATCTACGTGACTTTCGGTGTTCTTCTTGCTGTTTTCTTTGGCAAAACTTTTGCTTATGCACTGAGTACGCACTGGCTGCCGAACATTCTGTTCTTTCTGGTATTTGTAATATTCGCCATTTCATTCTTCGGAATGTTCGAACTGACACTGCCATCGAGTTTTGTGAACAGAATGAATAGTCAGAGCGACAGAGGTGGTTATATCGGCGTCTTTTTCGTTGCGTTTACACTTGTTCTGGTATCATTTTCGTGCACGGCTCCTATTGTTGGTTCGGTAGCGGTCCTGGCCTCTGACGGTGCCATCATTGAAGCTGTTGCAGCTATGCTGGGCTTTGCATTAACATTTGCACTGCCATTTTCTTTGTTTGCTTACTTCCCGCAATGGCTGAATAAAATGCCTCAGTCCGGAGGCTGGTTGAATTCAGTAAAGGTCATTTTAGGATTCCTTGAACTTGGCCTCGCTCTTAAGTTTTTGTCCCAGGCGGATCTTGCTTATCACTGGGGTATTCTGGACAGGGATGTATTCCTCGCATTATGGATCATCATAGCGTTCACTGCAGGATTCTATCTGTTAGGAAAGATAAAGTTCCCTCACGACAGTGACCTGCCTTTTATTTCAGTCCCGCGGTTTTTCATGGCACTGGTGTTCCTGAGTTTTGGAGCATATATGGTGCCCGGATTATGGGGAGCGCCTTTAAAGCCACTGGCAGGGATTCTGCCTCCAATGCATACACAGGATTTTAAAGGAAACCAGATGACCACTTCATCAGAAGCAACACATGAATCCACGGATAACATCAAATACGGGGATCTGTTGCATGTGCCAGCAGGTTTCAGTGCCTATTTTGACTACAACCAGGCTCTAGAAGTAGCTAAGAAAGAACGTAAACCGATCTTTGTTGACTTTACGGGCCACACCTGTGCGAATTGCAGGAGAATGGAAGAGAAGGTCTGGATCGATCCTGAAATTAAATCAAGGCTGAATAACAATTTCATCATGCTTTCGCTGTATTGCGATGAAAGATTTGAACTTCCTGAAGAAGAATGGAGTAAAGATGAAAATGGGGAAGTACTTAAATCTATCGGTGACCAGAACAAATACCGTCAGTACAATCAATTCGGTTCAAACGGCCAGCCTTCGTATTACGTAATGGACTGGGAGGAGAACATATATACCAAATCCCTGGGATACAAGCCGGATATCAAAGGTTATACTGATTTTCTTGACGAAGGAAAAGAAAAATTTGAAGCGTGGCTGGCTAATCAATGATCTCGCGGTGGGCCTCTGAGGTCCAGACTAAAACATATTCTTCTGAGAATTCATACCTCAAATCAACTTTCCAGCGGATCTGCTCTGTTTCTATTCGGCCTTTTAGCTCTCCGGAAGTATTTATCTCAAACGGTTCTACGAACAGATTTTCTTTAAAATCCAATGCTTTGCGACCATAGAGTTTGTACATCGCTTCTTTTGCTGACCAGATCAGATAAAGGGCTTTAAGTTCGTTGTTCTGACTAACCGTAGCTTTTTCGTCATCTCCTACAAATTTTGGAGCTATGCGTGTGATCCTGTTCCCGATCTTTTCAATGTCAATTCCTACAGCCTGTTCTGCCGAACCGATCGCAACGGCATAGTCACCACTATGGCTTACAGATAAGTGGTATCGTCCGTCCTCTGTATGTGGCTTTCCATACTCATCCTTAACAATAATTTGGCTCTTGTCGGGAATAAGGCTATGCATTGCGGCTTTGCCTGCAAGGTGATGCGCTGTACGTTTATCCTGGGCAGAAACATTCCCCTCCGAACCTATTTTTAACAGGTGAAGCAATGTTTCAGCTGATTCGTCTATCCTCCAAAAGACGATATCATATGAAGATTCACGTATTTTGCGCGTTATGGGCATTTCCGTTACAAAGTTAGCACAATTGACCGGCCATAAGGATGCAATTTTCGGGTCAGATATCGGCATGAATGGGAAAGTGTACTCCGGAGGTGCAGATGGATATGTCGTGGAATGGGACCCAGGACAAGACAAAAACGGCAATCTGCTTGCCACCCTGAATAATTCTGTATATGCTGTAAGGGTCTTTGATCAGTTACTATTTGCGGGATGCTCTAATGGAGAAATGATCATCATCGATCTCAATGATAAAAAATTGCTTTTCAATGCGAAAGTCAACCCCGGTGGGATATTTGATTTTTACAAAGGCAGCGACCTGATCTATATTTTCGGCGAAAAAGGGACGGTCACAGTTATAGATTCCGATTTTAAAATAGTCAGGCAAAAAATGATCCTGAACGACAGCATCCGCCAGGTCCTGCCTTACCGCTATGACCTGTTCATCATGGCTTGCAGCGACAGCTCCATTAAGCTCGTTAACCGCGAAAACCTTCAGGTCATTGAAACCATCAGCGCTCATGAGTCTTCGGTATTTTCCATAGCTCTGAGCGAGGACATGGAGAAACTTTATACAGGCAGCAGGGATGCAACGATAAAGGTCTGGGATACTAATAGTTTCATAGAGTCCATGCATATACCGGCACATCATTTTCATGTGAACAGTTTGGCCCTGAACCGGATGAACAACCTGCTGCTCAGTGCGAGCCTGGATAAAAGTATCAGGCTATGGGATGCTGATAACATGCAGCTGTTAAAAGTGATAGATCTGCCGAAGTATGGCATGCACAGCAACTCTGTTAATAAAGTTTTGTGGATTGAGCCAAATCGGTTTATTTCGTGCAGTGATGACCGGACCCTCGGTTACTTTCAAGTTGATTATAACGACGTATGATTTTAAGTGATAAGCGCATTTTAGAAGAGATAGAAAAAGGAACTATTCTTATCGAACCTTTCAGAAAAGATTGCTTAGGCACCAATTCCTATGACGTTCACCTCGGCAAACACCTTGCAGTATATACCGACCGTGTTTTAGACGCCCGGAAACACAATAAAGCGGAGCATTTTGAAATACCCATTGAGGGTTATGTTCTTCATCCGGGTACGTTATACCTTGGTGTCACAGAAGAGTATACCGAGACACATGCACACATCCCGTTTCTTGAAGGGAAATCCAGTACAGGCAGGCTTGGAATTGATATTCATGCCACTGCCGGAAAAGGCGATGTCGGGTTTTGCAATACATGGACGTTGGAAATTTCGGTAGCACAACCTGTAAGGGTTTACAGGGGCATGCCTATCGGTCAGCTGATCTACTTTAATGTAGAGGGTGAGATCGGCGTATTCTATAATAAGAAGGAAGATGCCAAGTACAACAAACGAACCATTAAACCTGTTGAGAGCATGATGTGGAAGAACAGGTTCTAGTTTATGGTATTTTAGAAGCGATCTCCATTAATTGAGCACAAATTATTGCTCCGTAGGTACCTAAAGCATAACCTAAAACAGCAAGCAACACGCCCACCGGTGCCAGAGCGGGGTGGAACGCAGCTGCTACGACAGGTGCAGAAGCAGCTCCTCCGACATTCGCTTTACTTCCGACGGCAAGAAAGAAATATGGCGCCCTGATCAATTTGGCAACGATCAGTAAAAGTCCTACGTGTATGGCCATCCATACCAGCCCTAATACCACAAGCCAAAGGTCATCGAATATTTGGGTAACGTCCATTTTCATTCCAATGGTCGCCACCAGAATATAAATAAACACACTTCCCACTTTAGACGCTCCGGCTCCTTCCAGTTTTCTCATGGGGGTGAAAGAGATCACCAGACCTATGGTTGTCGCTAAAACAACAAGCCACAGGAAATCACTTGCTACCACACTTGCACCAGAGAAACCAAGAATATCGGTAAAAAGGATCACAATATATTTTGAGCCAAAGTGTGACAGGCTGGTCCCTGCGATGCCGATGCCTGCGATCAGGATCAGATCTGCCAGGCTTGCGTTCCGCTGGATGCTTAGGGTATATGATTCAACCTTGTTCTTTAAGTTTGTTATTGCAGAAGAATCTGCCTTTAACCATCGATCAATGGCATTAGATTTCCCAACACCCAGGAGTAGAAATGCCATCCATATATTGGCAACGACAATGTCCACAAGGATCATTGCTCCGTATTTTTGTGGATTATACTTATACACTTCCAGCATCGCACCCTGGTTGGCTCCTCCGCCTATCCAGCTTCCTGCCAGTGTTGCAAGGCCACGCCAGGCTGCGTCAAAACCGATACCTCCGACGGTCTCAGGAGAGATGAATGACATTAAAAGAATGGCAATTGGTCCTCCTATGATAATACCGACCGTACCGGTCAGGAACATCAATATCATTTTACCCCCAAGGTTTCGAATTCCTTTGAGGTCAATGCTAAGGGTCATTAAGATCAATGAAGCAGGTAGAAGATATCTCGTGGCCATATGATATGTCCCTGATATCTCACTTGATATCATACCGACCGAATTTAAGATGGCCGGAAGCATATAACACATCAAAAGTGCCGGTATCACCCGGTAAAATCTTTGCCAAAACCTGTTTCTAGCTGTTGAGGTCCAGAATACGAGTGCCAGACAGAGCATTAATATGCCAAGTGTGATCTTATCATCTTTGATCAGTGGCTTACGTTTGACCATTTTCACAGAGAAACTGCCCGAACTCAACTCAGTTGCCATTCCATTGACCCCTTTAAGAGCTTTTACCGAAATACGTAAGTTCCCGGGAGGGATATCCGTTATTTCAACAAAGCCATTGCCAGGAATAATTATTGAATCCGGTTTTACGTGAACCACGATCGCATCAGCTGAGGAATAACGTTTTGAGCTTACGTCCAGGATCAGTGCAGATACATCTTTCCTGAAAAAGATCTCACCGTCGCTATCCGGACTTATCATTACGCTTCCGTCCGGCAGTTCCGGCATTGAAGGGAAATAGGTCAGCGTTACAGTAGCGTTTGCCGAAATCGAAAGTAATAGAAATGCAATTATCGGGGTAACAAGCCTTACAAGGTTTCGCAGTTTTAAAAATGGCATAGTCGCAAATATTAAAAATTTAAAGATAAGAGCTTGTTTGGTGATATTTTTTTTTATCTTAGTACCATTACTTTCAAATACTTCTTCTAATTCTAAGTACCAACAAAACTTGATTTATGGTTTAAACTTTTACTTTTTGGCCGGGAAACCGGCCTTTTTTTATTGCTTTGGATCAAAATCATTTGCCGAGTACATAAACGACATAAATCCCAAACAAACGATTATAAAGCCCTGCCCTGTTCCAGATATTTAAACCATTGTCATAGTCGTCCCCTACCCTAACCAATGAATTCTGATGACGTAAACCGATGCTGAATTGGTCAGACAGGTCATATTCCGCTCCTGCTAAAGCACCAAATTCCATCTTCCGTATTTCCGTATCCATCCACCCCAGCCCTAACTCATCTCTCATGGCAATAACATTTACTCCAACCGTAGGTCCGAAATAAAAAAGGAAATCTTTCTTTTCATAGGACAGTTTCAAAGGAAATTCAATGTAGTCAAAACGAAGGCGAAAGAGGTCGGCTACAGGTTTATCAGGATCCGTTATTTCCTTGCTGCCTTTCATAGTGTACAAGATCTCGAAGCCCGAATACCATCTCTCATTTATCTTGTAGTCAATTCGGATCCCCGCACTAAGACCGGTCTTGTTGTATCCGCTGATCTTATCCCCGTCTACCTGTGCGAATGTAGCACCGCCAAGCAAACCTGCGCTGAACTGAGCTCTCGCACCAAAGACAAATAATGAACAGAGTAGAAAAAGTACTAAAATGTGTTTGCGCATCGGATCAAAATTAATTTTGAAATATAGGATTTTGCATCTTCTTTGTGGTCATCAAATAGTAATTTGATTCAGGCAAATAGCTATCTTAGCAGCATGGACAGGTATTCATTGGGAAAGTTAAATAAGGACATCGCGGGATATTTAATGTTACTGATACTCGCTGAATCAGACGGCAATTTTGATCCGCGTGAAGGAGTTGTTGTGGTTGAGTTCTTACAGCGGGAATTTCCGCTGGGCGGTAATTTCGAATCAGCAGCAGAAATATTAGGGATGTTGCAACCCGAAGATTATAAAGAAGCCTTGCTTCAGCTTGCAGAACAATTCTATGCTGATTCCAACGATTTTGAAAGAAAGCGTTTCATCGAATTTGCCCTTAAGCTTGTACAGGCAGACGAGAAGCTCGACGCTTTAGAGAATCAGTACGTCACTATGCTATTTGAGGCCTGGGATATTTAGTTAAGGCTTAGCTTCTCACAGACCATCTGGGCTGCTATTTTTTCTGCGGTTTTCTTTGAAAAATGTGTGGCACGTGCCAGTTCATCGCCGTCAATGATCAAAGCGATCGTAAATTTCCGCTCATGATTTTTCCCGTTCTCATCAACTATTCTGAATTCAATTACTTTTCTTTCCTTCTGGGCCCATTGGTTAAGAATGCTTTTGTAATTTTCGTTTAGTTTCTCAATTTCATCCAGGATAATGAACGGTTTTATCAATCGCTGGTACACAAAATTAAAGGTAAAACTGTAGCCCATATCTAAATAAATGGCTCCGATCATTGCTTCCAGTGCATTTCCCGATAAGCTATTCATCACATGAGAAGAGGCAGAAACGTTCTTATCCGTTTTTAGGACTTCATGGATACCTATCTCCCTGGCAAGTTTTGCGAGTTGTTTCCTACTGACGATTCTTGACTTCATTTCCGTAAGGAAACCTTCTCCTTTAAAGGGGAATTTCCTGTACAACAATTCCGCGATCGTCAGATCAAGGACAGCATCTCCAAGATACTCAAGGCGTTCATTGCTGGTTTTCTCGCCTCCTACTCCCCGTTCAGAGGCAGAAAGGTGTCGAAATGCCTGTTCATAAAGTATAAAGCTTAATGGATAATAGCCTATGATGGAAGCGATCTTGCCGTGGTACCGCCTTTCTTCACCTCGGGAGAAAAACAAGAATTTTAGCGCACCGAATACCCGCCTCAACTTATCCTTCAAATTTTTTGAGAATCAACGATGAATTGTGACCCCCAAAACCAAATGTGTTGCTCAACGCTGCCTTAACCTCTCTTTTTTGCGCTGTATTAAAAGTGAGATTTAATCTTGGGTCGAACGCCTCATCATCGGTAAAATGATTAATTGTAGGAGGCACGATTCCTTCATATATGGCCATGATACAGGCCAAAGCTTCCACTGCACCGGCAGCACCCAGCAGGTGACCGGTCATGGACTTGGTTGAACTGATATTCAGTTTAAATGCATGTTCACCGAACACCTGCTGTATCGCTTTTGATTCGCTGATATCACCCAGTGGTGTAGAGGTTCCGTGAACATTCACATAATCAATCTCTTCAGGTCTCATGCCAGCATCATCTAACGCGGATATCATCACATTAGTAGCACCTAATCCTTCAGGATGAGGGGCAGTGATGTGGTATGCGTCTGCTGACTGGCCTGAACCTGCAATTTCTGCATATATTTTGGCTCCTCTGGCTTTGGCATGTTCGTACTCTTCAAGGATCAGTGCTGCTGCACCTTCTCCAAGCACGAATCCATCCCGGTCCTTGTCAAAGGGCCTGGAAGCAGTTTTAAAGTCATCGTTCCTTTCAGAAAGGGCCTTCATTGAATTAAAACCTCCCATTGCCATTTCATTCACAGCGGCTTCAGATCCTCCGGTCACCATAATATCAGCCTTACCAAGACGGATATAGTTGTAGGCATCAGAAATGGAATGATTAGAAGATGCACATGCAGAAACGGTTGCAAAATTTGGCCCTCGAAGGCCATATTTAATAGAAATGTACCCAGCGCTAATGTCGGCGATCATCATAGGTACGAAGAAAGGGCTGACACGGGGCGTTCCATCGCCGGAAACATAATCCCTTGTCTCCTTAAGGAAAGTGTATATACCACCGATTCCGGTACCCCAAATCACCCCGGCCCGATCAACGTCAAATTGCTCATCGATCAAGCCGGAGTCCCTCATCGCTTCGTCCGCAACAACCATTGCGTAGTGCGTAAAAGGGTCCATTTTTCGGGCTTCCTTACGGTCAATATGATCCTGGACGTCAAAATTTTTGACCTCACACGCAAATTTCGTCCTGAACTTTTCGGCATCAAAACGGGTGATCTCATTGGCACCGCTTACGCTGCCGGCAAGACCGTTCCAATACTCGCGTACGTTATTCCCGATCGGAGTTAACGCACCAAGCCCAGTAACTACAACTCGCTTCAGATCCATTCCGGATTATTTTGTGTTTCCTTCGATGTAAGAAACAGCTTCTCCTACTGTAGAGATTTTCTCTGCCTGCTCGTCAGGAATGGCGATGTTGAATTCTTTTTCAAATTCCATGATCAATTCCACTGTGTCCAACGAATCGGCACCAAGGTCATTTGTGAAACTTGCTTCTTGAGTTACTTCTGACTCTTCTACTCCCAATTTGTCAACTATGATAGCTGTTACTTTTGATGCAATATCTGACATTGTCTTTACTTTTTGATTTTGTAAGGTGCAAAGAACATTTTTTTGATACAAAAACACAAGTAAAAATATCAGACAAGGTAATTTTGAACATTATTCCACCTTATGAAGGTTCATACATTAATAGTTGACGAAAAGCCGGGAGTGCGCCTATTTGGGATAGTTCACGGCGATAAATTCCATCTCGCAGCATGGAAGTTAAATAAAATTCTTCCTTTCCCGTTAGAGCGGATCGAAGATATAAAACTGGACCTGAACGGCAAAGAATCGTACTTTGGACGCTATTCTGCTTTTGATCCGGATATGGAAACGGAAATAATTTTCCTTAAGAACAGAGGTACTTTCGGTTATTTAATACAGGAGTTTAAACAATTTGATTTTCTTTTAATGGAAAGGAACTATGATTGCGACTTTATTGAAGATCTGCAAGAGTCCGTAATATTGGCGGGTATTGAACACGTAATTCCTGTAGATTTTGAAAACTTACGACCTCAATCAAGGGTTAACTTAGAAATATGAATGGCATTCTGCATTATAACAAGACAAAGATCATAGCCACCATCGGGCCGGCTACAGAATCAAAAGAGATGCTAAGAGCACTTTTAATGGAAGGCGTGGATGTTTGTCGTATTAATTTTTCCCATGGCTCGTTCGAACAGCATGAGAACGTTATCCGTAACATCCATGAATTGAATGATGAGCTCAATCTGAATACAAGTATTCTGGGTGACCTGCAAGGTCCTAAACTTCGTATCGGCCGTGTAGAGAATGACGAGATCGAAATTGAGACAGGTAAAACCATTCTTTGTACGAACAAGGAGTGCATTGGAACTAATGAAAAGATATACATCAAATATGAAAGGCTAACGGAGGATCTTAATCCGGGTGAAAGGATATTGATCGATGACGGGAAAATACACCTCATCGTGGATCGGGTCGTGGATAAAAACACCATTAGTGCCCGAATCGACCATGGAGGAAAGGTCCTTTCAAAAAAAGGTTTCAATTTACCCGATACTGACCTCACTGTTACTACCCTTACGGATAAAGACATCGAGGATCTGGATTTTGCCATTAAACACGACGTTGACTGGATAGGCCTTAGTTTTGTTCGCCGAGCGACGGATGTCGACCTTGTTCGCAGCCTTATCAGAAAAGAAGAAGGGTACCAGAAGATCATTGCTAAAATCGAAAAGCCCCAGGCTGTAGAGAACATTGATGAAATTATCGCTGCTGCTGATGGAATTATGGTTGCCCGTGGTGACCTTGGTGTTGAACTGCCCATGGAACGTGTTCCGGTAATACAGAAACAGATCGTAGAGAAATGTCTAGCCAACTCCAAGCCGGTGATCATAGCTACACAAATGATGGAGAGCATGATCAGTAGCCCCACTCCTACCAGGGCAGAGACCAACGATGTTGCGAATGCGGTAATGGATGGTGCAGATGCAGTGATGCTGAGTGCAGAGACATCTATTGGTAAATTCCCTTTAAAAGCGGTACAGGCAGTGGAGAAGATCCTGGAGTCGACTGAAAGGGAATGGGATATCTATCATAAGGGGAAGAAACCAAACAAGAATTCTCCTTCCTTCTTATCGGACGAGATCTGTTTTACTGCTGTACGGATAAGCGACCATATCAAGGCAAAAGCGATCATATCTCTTACATATTCAGGATATACAGCCTTTAAGATTGCTGCTTTCCGGCCTAATTGTCATATATTTATATTTACTGCCAACAAAGGACTTTTCAGATTATTGAGCCTGGTGTGGAATATCCGTGTGTTCTACTATGACAAAATGCAAAGTACTGACCGTACTATTAAGGACATTCTGAACATTTTAAAGGAAAACGGGTTGTTAAACAAAGATGATCTGGTAGTTCACACAGCAAGCATGCCTATTCAGGAAAAAATGAGAACGAACACCCTAAAGATAAGCAAGGTTGAATAATGAGCGAGATAATTAACAGAGTGTCCAACAGCCCTCTTGTCACTATTGATATGGAGGATCTATTCGATTTTGGCGAGATCGTGCATTTTGACATGAAGGATCGCCTTTTCCAGGGACTTATACTCAAGGAAAAGGATTTTCGGGCTTTTATAGCAGAACACGACTGGTCTGCCTACAAGGGCAAATACGTTGCCGTTTTCTGCAGTGTTGATGCTATCCTGCCTACCTGGGCATATATGCTTGTAGCAAACAGGTTGCAACCGTATGCAAAGGACTTTCATTTTGGCACAGGGGAAGAACTGATCCAGGCGGTGTATGATAAACTGATCGACAATATAGACGTATCAGCATACGATAATAAAATGGTGGTCATAAAAGGATGTTTCAATAAACCTGTACCTACCGGCGCTTACGTGGCCATTACCAAAAAACTAACACCGCATGTAAAAAGTCTGATGTTTGGGGAAGCATGCAGCACTGTTCCTATCTATAAAAGGAAATAACCCTGTTAAAGGAATAAGAAAACACGCAATAGTCCGGTTCTTATTTACTGTGTTTACCGCTTCCAGTTTTTCTTACGAAATGATATTGTATCCATCTCACGTCTGATATAGAAACCAACGCCTGCCTGGTTAGTCGTGTTCTTGACGCTGGAGGTCGGATCATTCGCACGTTTCCAAAAAGCCTGGACCTTCACCCTTCCGTCAGCTGTAATGTTGTAAATTGCTTTCACCTCGACAGGATTCTGAGATTCTGCCTTCGCTGCAGTCGCACCTGAGAACCCAAGTTCCAGTTTATCCTTGTAAAGTTTTTTTCGGACATTCAGTTCGAGCTGATCACGTTGTTCAGTCGTTACACTTGACCAGTTCACCCCGACTTCCCATCCGGGTACGTCTTTAAGCATTTGGTTCATATATTTATTCAGAATTCCACTCACACTATTGGACAAAGACTGTGTGCCGAGTCCGCCGACATCCAGAGTTTCAGTTCCTGATGAAGAAACGAATGTACCCAGGGCAAGCACCGCAAAAAACTGTCTGTTCAATTCATCTTCGTTGGATTCTATTTCACGCATACGAGCCATGAATTCACTAGGTCTGCTGACATTGCTTGAAATATCAGGGAAGTCCAGACCAAATTTGATATCTGGACTGAATAATTCGCCTCGTAAGAACAACTGACAATCCACCGGGATCGGCTTGTAATAATCCGCCTGTTCTGATCCACTGAACAACGCTGATGGGTCAGCGGTCTTTCTGACGGTCGCTTCCATGTCAATTCTGGCCTTATACGGATCTCCGTCCCAGCTGATTCTTCCTCCTTTTTTAAAAATAAAGTTTTCGGAAACGAACAGAGCATTGTACGGATACGATCCTTCTTCGACCGTATAGTCACCAAACATATAGAAATCTCCGAAACTGTTGATCTCCATTCGAATGGTCCCTGTACCTTTACCTGTAATTATATCTCCTGTTCCCTCATCAAAAATAAGGTCGATCTGAGCCAAAGGTGTAACCTCAAATGCGAGGTCCATCGTAAAACCTTCTATTTTCTGACGGACTTCCTTTTGGGCCGATTCATCCTCATCAAGTTCCACAAATTGGATGTAGCTTACTGTAGTATTTGTATTCTCTGATTCCAGCGGGATCTTTATATGCGTGCCTTTCTTTGACTTTGCATTTACTTTCACATAAACATTGTCTATGGGCCCTGTTACTTCCACACTGCCGTCAACCACCGCAGTCCCATAAAAATAATCATTGTCCTTACGTGTGGTCTTCATTGCGATGAAATCTTTCAGTTCTGTGACCTTTACATCCATTACCAGATTCGAGAATTGTTTATGACTTACTGAACCTTTCAGCTTGCCTGTATGGCCTTTCTCGTCTGAAATGGTATTATCGCGTATGATGATCTGGTCTTTTTTTAACTCTACAGTGCCCGAAACCGTATAATCTGCCTTAAAGTAATCAATGATCATGGACACATCTTCAAGGTACACTTTCCCCGAAACCTCAGGAGCATCAAATGTACCTGCAACTAAAAGATTCAGAGAAACTGTTCCTTCAAGATCTGTTAATTCACCTCCTAAAAAGGGCTCAAATGGTTTCACGCTCCCATGTGTCATGTTCACTTTCAGATTCATTTTCTGAACATCCGGATGCATGTTTAAGTCACCCGCCACCTTTATATCCTTGAACATTCCCTTATTCATGCTTCCTTCCACTGACAACATCAACGGGTCATCCTTTCTGCTTAGAGCTAAAAGTGAAACATCCCCAAGGGTATCCCCGTTCAGGTAAAAATTCATTGTCTGGAGATCTCCGCTGAAAACAGGTCCATCCATCGCTTTCAATATGTTCACATGGCCGTTTGTCCGGCCTGCAATTTCAATGCCTGAAGACCCCAGTAAAGGATTCAGGTTGTTTAGTTCAAATTCTTCAAGTTCAATGAGCAAGCTGTCTGTTATTGATTTTCCAGCAATACCGTTCACATGAATAGATTGTCCCATGTCAAAGAGCCGTAGGTTTGCAATTCTTACCTGGTCGCCGGTATAAACGACTTCATTGTTATTCCCTATATCCCATTTTCTGCCATTGACGAATATCATTGATTCTTCAAGCTTAAGATTTATCGTGTCGCCTGAGAAACTTGCCAGTCCATAAGATCGCAATGCAATATCGTCCTCGGTTTCGGCAAAATTGAACAGGAAATCGATCTGGTTCGGCAGTATACTCGCGTTAAGGATGGCATTGGTCGTAAGCAATTCCCTTTTATCGTATATTGCATCAACAAGGACACTCATGTTGAGAAGATCAGCAGGTTCCTTGATCACATTAAGATCGATACGTTCAAAAAGTGTCTCACCATATTTGAGCATACTTACTTTGGCATCTGCAGTGAGCGATCTTTTTAAAGAAGAATATTTTCCAATAAAAATACCCGGTCCCACGATAAATTGGCTATCCAGCAGAACGGTCAGGAAATCGCTTTTATTCACACGAATTCTGAAATCAATGTCCACGGGTGAATCAAGTGGCTTTTGTACCTCATAATATTCCGGGAAAAGGTCCGCCAGAAAAACGTCGTACACCTGGGCAATGTCATTCATGTCGTACTTTCCTGACATCTGAACATCAACAACGTCAGAGTATAATGACAAATATCTCGATGTATCCTGCTTTCCTGCAAAAAGTTCAACTGCATTAAGCTCAACATCCCGGCCATCTCTTTTTATTGAAATGTTTGATACCTTTAAAGTTCCATCAAGATCATTTAGTCCTGTCCCGGTCATTTCACATCCTATCCCTGCTTTTATGGTAGTGGGTACATTATCAAGACCAAGTGCCAACAGATCCAGATGATCGATATCAAGGAAAAAATTATAGTATGGTGTGGTAGATTTTAGATCCACCTTACCTTCAAAGGTGATTCTCGCATTCTCATCTTCGATGGAAGCTTTTCCTATAAATTTACTGGTATTGTAATCTCCTTCAATAATGATATCCTTATAGTCATAACCACCTATCTGCGCATGGAAAATCTCTCCCTTAAATATTGCATGCAGATCTTTCTGGCTGACACCTTTTCCTTCATCAAGAACAAGAGACAATGAAGTTGTACCCAGAGAAGATTCATCGAATATTTTCCCCAGATCAAGTTCAGTTACCTTAAGTTTACCCGAATATTTCTCCGGAGAATCATCTTTTATTGCAAACAGTAACTCCGTTTCTATTTCACCAGCATCGCTGGTCACTTTACCTTCGACGTAAAAATCATTCAGTTTTCCTCTGAACTGCCCTTTTGCAATGCAGTTGCCCATGCGGATCAGCTGGTCCGGCATCTCATTCACGCCAAAAGATTTTTTTACATCTTCTCCGTTGAAGATCAATTCATCAAACCTGATACTCATTTCTGAGTTCTCATAATCCGGCATGCCTTTGATCTCAACATCTCCCTTAAATGAGCCATTGTCCCCAAATTTCAGTATCGAATTTCTGGCTTTGAAATCTGCTACTGTACCGTTGTAATCTGTGCTAATTACCAGGTGCTGCTCTTTATAAGGCAGCAGATCATTTGTAAACCACGCTATGTCTTTTATTGCAAGATCTGACTGGTTCAGATGCGCATTTACCTGCACACTATCTATAAAATACCCCAGCATCCCATATCCATCGTACGACATGATTATATTGTCTGAAATCTCACTGTCCGGGGTTTTCAGGCGCATATCTTCAAATGAAAGGGTCGTAGAAGATATTTTTGTCCTGGACCTGAATTCCGAAATTTCAAAACCTGAATGGTCCTTGGCTTCAAGGTCCCGGACATGGAATGACAGTGAATCGTTGATCAGCGTGAAATTTCGTATGACGGCATTTATACCTGTGACCACCATGTTGTTTTCATTGAATATCCGGTACTCAGATGGTTCGTCATTGTTCTTGTCACGGTATATGAACCTGCTGTTGTTTAACGTCAGCCTGTCAGCAAAGGCCACCCATACAGGTGCATCTGGGTCAGGCACTTCCGGAGTAACGAAATCAATAAGGAACTGAATGTTAAGATCTTTCTCCCCTTCGTGAGTTACGAGATATACTTTGGCCTCATCGATATCCAGGTTTCTGAGCTTGATCATATGCTTTTCCCTGTCAATATCTCGTAAAGCCACTCGTAGCTTTCCAATAAAGAACATGGTGTCTTTATTTAGATCCCTGACAAGAATGTCATTCAGTACAGCATAATCAGGGAAATTGATCTCGACAGAACCGACGCTTGTTTCGGTTCCGAGCGAGTGAGAAAGGCTGTTTGCTACCTTCTTTACAATAAAAGTCTGGACTGCCGGAATCTGAATGAGACCAAAAATAGATGCTGTAAGGAATAACAACATGGCAAGGAACCATAGCCCTATTTTGCGTATTTTTGATCGCTTGTTCAATCCGGTTCGAATTTACAAAATGTCAGGCTCAATAAGCTCCTGATGAATAGCACTAAAGAAGATATTGTACTCCTTGCCATTGAATCATCCTGTGATGATACAGCAGCTGCTATAATGGTAAACGGCAAAATAAGGTCAAATCGTGTTGCAACACAGCAGGTACACGAAGAATTTGGCGGAGTTGTTCCGGAAATGGCTTCGAGAAAACATCAGTTGAACATTATTCCTGTCGTTGACATCGCGTTAAAAGAAGCTGGGGTAACAAAAGATCAACTTTCTGCTGTGGCTTATACACAAGGTCCAGGTTTGCTTGGATCATTGCTGGTTGGCGCAAGTTTTGCAAAATCTCTGGCTATCGGGTTGAACATACCTTTGATCGGTGTTGACCACCTGCATGCGCATGTAATGGCGCATTTCATTGATGCTCCAAGTCCAACTTTCCCTTTCCTTTGCTTACTGGTATCAGGAGGACATACACAGATATTGAGGGTTAATTCTCCGGTAAGTTCCGTCGTATTAGGACAAACACTGGATGATGCCGCTGGAGAGGCTTTCGATAAAGCCGCCAAGATGATGGATATTCCATATCCCGGTGGTCCTCAGATAGATATTCTTGCGAAAGAGGGCGATAAGAATAAATTCACTTTCCCAAGATCAAAAGTGAGCGGTCTGGACTATAGTTTTTCAGGGTTCAAAACCTCTCTCCTTTATTATTTAAGGGATCAATTGAAAGAAAATGCACAATTCATTGACCTGAATAAAAAGGATCTTTGTGCATCGGTCCAAAACCATATTGTGTCCTACCTGTTGGATAAATTAATGGCAGCAGTAGACGAAACCGGCATCAGGGAAGTCTGTATTGCTGGTGGGGTTTCTGCCAACAGCCAGCTGAGAAAGGATTTTGAAATGCTTGGAAAAAGTCAAAAGTGGTCGACTTATATTCCTGAATTCCAGTACTGTACTGACAATGCTGCAATGATCGCGATGGTAGGCCATTTTTATTTTATAGAAAAAAAGTTTCAACAACAGCATGTCGCTCCATATGCAAGGAGCAACAGTTGATCATGAATACATTGAAATGAAAATATTTACTACACTTTTAATGATCCTGGCCATGACCGGCAACCTATTTGGACAGGAAAACGATACTGCAGTTCTGCGCAAGAACGGGGTTAAATATGTTGAACATCATTCATACATGGCCATTTATGGCGAGCGAGCGGATACATGTATCGAAATGAAGATCTGGGTAAACGAAGATGGCTTAAAAGAGAAGGATCTTCTTGACCACAACTGTACCGGTTGGGATGCGGTCATTGAGAATGAATACGAATACGACGAAAAAAGGCGATTGATAAAGCAATTGGCTACTCATAACGGAGCAATGCAAAGTCAGATAAATTACAAGTACAATGACAACGACGATATCTCTGAATATGAGTTGCTTTCGTTTGCTCCGATGATCACGGTAAAATCAAAAAATGAATATTTTTACAATAAGAAAGGATTGCCTGACAGCACGCATCGTACAAGCATAATCAATACAGACACCTTTTATCAGAAAGACCTGGTCACCCATAATAAAGCCGGGATGGTAAGCATGATGACAACATTCGACGGTGAGGGTAAAATGCTTTTTTCAAATCAATATATCTATGATGAGGACGGGATGCTTTCTGAATTGAACGTAGAGGTCACCGAACCGGAATACAGTTATTCCAAGTCCATTTTTACCTATAATGAAAATGGCCAGTTGTTCAGTTCAACAGATACGGATGCCGGTGCTACCGTTCAACGATGGTATAACGAAAACGGTTTGCTGATCTTAGCGACACATTATAATCAGTTCGGCCAAACGGTCAAAAAAGTACATTACAGATACACTTATCGCTAACAATGATCAACAAGATACTGTACATAGCTTTGGGAGGAGGATTAGGCGCGGTATCAAGGTATATAATCGGTTCCTGGGACTGGTTGAAGACTTCCGGAGGTTTTCCTGTGGGAACGCTTACTGCCAATTTAATAGGGTGTTTTCTGATCGGTCTGGTATTTGCGAAATTCGGCATGGGCCCGAGATGGGTTAGCCCGTTGGTCATAATTGGTTTCCTGGGAGGCTTCACTACTTTTTCAACCTTTGGACTGGAAAGTTACTGGATGATAAGAGATTCAAAATGGTTATTATTGGGATCATACGTGCTTATCAGCAATATTGTGGGCATTTTACTCGTTTTTGCTGGTATAAAAGCAGGCGAATTCTTGAATTGAATTTATGAGGAAAAAAGGCATCATTCTTATCTTACTTTTTATCTGTGCCGCAAGCGGTTTTAGTAAGCAACTTTTGATTCCTATGGATGGTTCTCAAAAGGATCACCTTAAGTCATACGGTATTGCATACTGGCTGCTGAGTGAAGAACTGGAGGTCAAGTGGCTCCTGAATTACCGTGGAGGAAGTTTCATGGTTCAGCACATGCCTGAGATCGAAAAAGAATGCCTGATAAGAGGGATCTCATTCGAAGTCATCAATGATAACACATCCGAGCAGATAATTGCAGAGATAGAGAATCCCGTGGTGAATGCAAGTGTGATCAAATTACTTACAGCACCAAAAATAGCTGTGTATTCGCCGAAAACGGCACAACCATGGGATGATGCCGTTACGCTGGTTCTCACATATGCAGAAATACCTTATGACGTCGTTTTTGATGACGAAGTTATTGAAGGCAAACTGCCGCTCTACGACTGGTTGCATCTTCACCATGAAGACTTTACGGGTCAATACGGTAAATTCTATGCCAGCTACCACAACGCTGCATGGTATCAGCAGCAGGTAAAGGAAGCGGAAACAATGGCCGCCAAGCACGGTTTTAAAAAAGTGTCAGAAATGAAACTCGCTGTCGCCAAAAAGATCCGTGACTTCACCTTAGGAGGTGGTTTTCTCTTTGCCATGTGCTCTGCGACGGACTCTTATGATATTGCAATGAGCGCTGACGGTATCGACATCTGTGAATCAATGTTTGATGGAGATCCTGCGGACTATAAAGCGCAACAAAAATTAGCCTTTGGCAATACCCTCGCTTTTGAGAATTTTATGCTGGAAATGAATCCAATGGTTTATGAATACTCTAACATTGACATGCAGCCTTTGGAACGGAAGGTGACAGAGGACAACGACCTTTTTGTTCTCAATGAATTTTCTGCTAAATGGGACGTAATTCCTACCATTCTGACACAAAATCATGAACGGATAATTAAGGGATTCATGGGTCAGACCACAGCTTTCAGATCTCAGTTGATCAAAAGTTCTGTCACGATCATGGGTGAAAACAGGTCGTTAGGTGAAACACGCTATATTCACGGAACGATCGGTAAAGGTCAGTGGACTTTTTACGGTGGTCATGATCCGGAAGATTACAGGCACATGGTAGGTGAACCACCGACCGATCTGTCACTGCATCCCAATTCACCGGGATACAGGTTGATCCTTAACAATATTCTCTTTCCTTCTGCAAAAAAAGAGAAAAGGAAAACCTAACGGTTAACAATGAACCGTTTTACATTATAAGGCTGATTTTCAACAACGATGCCTGCATAATAAATTCCTGCAGGCAGTTCGCCGACGTCATATTTAAAAGAAAATCTTTGCTTATTGATCTTGATCCGATGCATCAGCTGACCGTTAGAATTTGTGATCTCAAGAAATCCGCCTTTGGCATCCGTTATGGAGATCGAAACCGAATCGTCTGCAGGGTTTGGAATTATTTCTGGAACTCTTTCAGCTTTTGAAACAGGAGTATTAGTTGTCAGCAGATCGGAATCGTACATCGCAAAAGCATACTCTCCTTTCTTCAGTTCTTCGACGGTGACGTATCCATATTTATCAAACGGTGATCCGACCACTTTCTTGTAAAATTCATACTCTCTCCAATACATGTCAGGACCCTCACGGTACATCAGCACCAAACTGTCCTCGGTCTGCCGGATAAGATTCATGTCCAGGGCTCCTGTCGCCTGACCCGGTGTTCTTCCATCGTAATATATCCTTGCCGATGCTTCAAATCCTTCAGGCCAGATGCCATCAACCCTCCAGTATCTTTCACGTGACAGGACAGGCGTTTTTTGATTCGTGAAATAATCATCAGGCCTTACCCAATGATGTTCGACCCTGAGCAAGACCGGCTCCCCTGAAACGGTGACCGATACATCCATAAGCCCGTTCCGTAATTTATGATCGCCGTTTGCAGATATCCAGAGCTGGTCAGAAGTAACGGCATCACTGATCAGGTCCATGCGGTCAAGAACCATAAAAGCCGGCTTAAAATCCGAATCGAAAACAACACTGGTTTCGTTGCCTGATAATTTCATTTGCACATTGACACTGTCCCCATTTGTGTCATAAGCAGTGAGCCACATTGGCACATTAGTATAGAAGGATGGAGCGAAACGAAGACGTTGCCGAATGCGCAGGGTATTACTGAATCCATTGTCCGACTCAAGTGATTTGATGGCCAGTATCTCAAAATTTGGGAATCCCGGATTAAACACCCATTGATCAAAAAATGCGTTGAGGTCTTCGTTCGTAAACTGCTTAAAATGATCCCTCAGCATCCCGCTTGTTACATCCTTGAATTTGTTCGTCTGAATAAATGATGAGGTTGCTTTAAAAAATACTGAATCTCCCATGTATCCTCTTAAGGAATGGATCACATCGGCTCCTTTTTTATACACGTGCATGCCATAGGTCCGTGCGTGATCTACTCCACTGATAGCCAAGGTATCTTCATCCCTTAAATGCGCAAATCTCAGCACGTTTAAATGGTTGGATGCGACATCTGCATCATAAGCATCCCGCCCGTACATTTCCTCGAGAAATATCTTTTCAGCGTAGGACGCCCAGCCTTCATTGATCCACATATCCGACTGGTCCCTGCAGGTAACGGTATTTCCCCACCAGTGGTGTGCAAATTCATGAGCCCATAAGGTTTCATAATTTTTGTCACCTTTCGCCCCGAAAATCGGATACGCTATATTCGTCGCATGCTCCATTGCACCACCGTTGAACGGGACCAGGTTAAAACCGATCCTTTCAAATGTATGCTCACCAAATCGCTGCTCAAAAGCGTCAATACAGGTGGGAAGATTGGCGAAAGAACTGGCCATATTGGATGAATCAGCTTTCAGGGCCGATAGCCTGACCGGGATCCCCCGATGCTCATAAACCATCTCTACATAGGGTGCTACAGCTACTGATGCAAGATAGGTCGGGATCGGATCATTCATTTTCCAGTGATGTTCCATCTTCTCACCAGGCAGCGCGTTCCTGGACACCAGAGATCCGTTACACTGGGCGAGTTCCCCTTTGGTGGTAACTATCTTAAACTCATAGGTGGCCCTGTCAGTGAAATTGTCGAAGCAAGGGAACCATGCTCTTCCATAGTTATGCGGATCTGCAGTAAATCCGACACCCAGATTGAATCCATAGACACCGGTAAAATAAAAACCGCCCCAGCTTTGATCTTCCTCTGGTCGGCCGTGATAATAAACGGTCACCTTCACAGATTCTCCATCCTTCATTACTCTAGGCCATATCACCTCAAGTCTTGAATTGGAGTGGGTATGACCTAAGACCGCTGATTCAAACTGAACGCTGTCAACCGTGAGTGACGAGGTAAGGTCAAAACCGGAAGTGTTCGCATCTTTTAAAAGTTTCAGATCGATCGTGGCCGACCCCGAAATTACTTTCCCCGGGACATCGATTTCCAGTTCAAGCAGATAGTTGAGCGCATCACATTCTGCCGGTGCTAATTTTACCGATGATCCTTTATTTACAGGGACACAAGGCATCAGAAATGGGGTAAACTGCTGCGCAAATCCTGAAAACGTAGAAAATATTGCACAGAAAAGAAGAAGTATGAACGATCTGAACATAGGTTTTAACGTAAATTCGTAAAGGTACGAAATACAAGGATATGAAATATTTTGCTGCGATCATGATGGTTGCTTTTTGGTTTGATGGGTTGTCACAGATCACGATCACCTCATCTCATATGGCTTCATCAGGAGACACGGTCAGATATTCCCAGGCACCGATCACAGATCTTCCGGATCTTAACCTGGCAGGAACAAATGTTTCATGGGACATGACCGACCTTGGTCTTTTGCAACAGGATATCCATGAATTCAAAGCTTCATACCTCACCCCGTATATCATCAATTTCGGTTTTACTGCCACGGGTCTTAAAATTGCCGACTCCCTGGGCCAATCCCCTATGCTGCTGACACAGGTCTATGATTTTTACAAGAAATCCAGCACAAAATATGAAAACATTGGGATCGGTTTTATACCTGATCTGTTGAAATATCCGCAAAGCGGAAAGCACAGCGATCCGGATGAGATCTACCTGTTTCCACTTGATTATGACGATACCTTTTCCTCGACTTTTGCACTTGAAGTGACCATTAATGCAGTGGGTTTCCCGGTCGGTTCATTCTTCAGAACAGGAAAAAGATTTACCCATGTGGATGGCTGGGGAAAGATAAGCACACCATATGGTTCAGATATAGACTGCATCAGAGTAAAGGCGGTAATTGACTCCTATGACTCGCTGGCAATAAGTACATTGTCTGTTTATTTTGGAACGAACACACGTCAGGTGGTTTACAAGTGGTTGTCGACCTCAGAAAAGATCCCTGTTGTGGAGATCGCCGGAACTGAAGTGGCAGGAAATTTTGTGCCTCAATACATCAGGTATCGCGACAACTACCGCAAAGCGCCAGGACCTATCCAGGTTGATTTCACGGCATCTCAAACAACAGTATCCACTGGAGATACCATTTATCTGACAAATAATACCACAGGGCAAATTCTTTCATATGATTGGAATATAGATCCATCCAGCGGATGGCAATTTGCAAATGGGAGCACAAGTACATCGAAAGACATTTCGCTCTCTTTTTCTGATACAGGAAAATACTCAGTAAAACTCGTGGCCAACGGAATATTCAATTCAGACAGCCTTACCAAAACAGACTATATAACTGTGAATGATGCTGCCGGAATTCAATCTGTGGCCGATCACAGGATCTCTGTCTATCCTGTACCTGCAGATGGAACAATTCACATAACCAATAACTCAGATGAAGAATTAACATATGTACTTGTTAATTTGATCGGAACTTCAATGATCAATGGGAACATTGAAAAAAATAAAACCGGATCATTTCAAACGATCCAAATTCCAGACGGCGTATATTCCCTCGTATTTAATATCAACGGATCGGTCTCAACGCGAAAGATGATCATCCAACACTAAATAAGATAAGATGAAAAACAATTGGATCTACACCATTATTACTACTCTGTTATTTTCCGTTTCTTTATCCTTACAAGCTCAGACATCAAAAGACTATTCCGTAATGATCACCGCAAGTGTGAACGAAAGTGCTCCTTCAATTACTTTGAACTGGGAACTGGACAATTATGCGGTGAATTATTATGTTTATCGCAAGGAAGCAGGAACAATGGGCTGGGGAAACAGTTTAGCATCATTGGACAACAAAACCAGTACCTGGACGGATAACAGTGTTGAAGTTGGAAAAGCATACGAATATTATATTCTTGAAACCGGCAACGGATCGTTCAAAGCATACGGTTATATTCAATCCGGTATTGCTGTTGAAGCCAGAGACCATGAAGGGACCTTGCTTCTGATCATAGAATCATCACTTCAAAGCAGCATGCCTGATGAGCTGAGTACACTAAAATCAGATCTTGTACTTGCCGGCTGGCATGTGATCGACAAATATGTTAGTTCGGATGACTCCGTTTCAAAGGTCAAAAAATTGATCATGGACGTTTCGAAAACCGAAAAACTTGAATCAATTTACCTTTTCGGGCACATTCCTGTTCCCTATTCAGGCCAGTTTTGCCACGCAAGATATTATCCTTATCCACCTGACGGCCATGTTGCCGGAAGTGGAGACCACTGCGGTGCCTGGGCTGCGGACGCGTACTATGCTGTGCCGGAAGGAACCTGGACAGACAATGATTCCACAATATACGGTGCGAAACGCGATGAGAACAAAAACTATGGGAACGATGGTAAATTTGACCAGATAACTCTTCCCGGAGAGGTAAAATACCAGCTTGGGAGGGTCGATCTGTGGTCACTTCCGGCGTTCGGTAAGTCCGAAGTAGAACTCCTTAAACAATACGTAAACAAAACACACGATTTCCGACACAACATTAGTCAGGTGTATCAAAAGGGCCTGATAGATGAGAATTTCAGCGCAAGTATTGGCGCATTTGCAAGTACAGCATGGCGCGATTTTACGTCCTCAGTAGGACCGGAAAATATTGAGGTAAAGGATTACTTCACGACAATGAAAGACAGTACGTACCTTCTTGGTTATGGTGCTGGTGCCGGTTCTTTCACGAGTTGTGCCGGAATTGGTAAAACGGCCGACTTCCCCGCCGGCAAAGCAGCCATGTTCAATTACCTTTTCGGCAGTTTCTTTGGTGACTGGGATATCACTAACAACTTCCTAAGGGCACCGCTGGCAAGCGATACAGGCGGACTTGTTAATGCATGGGTAGGTCGCCCCTGGTGGAATACCTTCCCACTGGCCCTTGGTGAGACCATCGGTTATTGCGCGAGAAGTACACAGAACAATACGACCGAATATTCCAATTACGGACTGAACGCTTTCCGGCATTTCATTCACGTTGCTTTAATGGGTGACCCAAGTTTAAAATTGTTCAATGTAACCCCTGCAACGGACCTTGTACTGAACCCTGCCATTGACCGCAAATCCGTAAAACTTCAGTGGACGGCATCCGCAGATCAGGATGTCATCGGTTACCATATCTATTATTCAAGTGAGGAGAACGGCCCCTACGGAAGGCTTAACTCATCTCTTGTAACAGGAACTACATTTGACCATACATGGCCAAAAGCCGGAACCAATCATTATATGGTCAGAGCTGTGAAATTGCAGGAGACCGCAAGCGGGACCTATTTCAATTTAAGCCAGGGGATATATGGAAAAGCTGATAACATGGAGCTGGGTTCAGTGCCCAACACAAATACCCTTTCAACACTGATCATTTATCCGAATCCTGCCAAAAATGAGTTGTTCGTTAATTATAAACTACACGGGAACGACGACCTGCACATAAGAATAACAGACCTTTCGGGGAAAGTACTCCTCGAGGAGCTACATCGCAATGTGCATAAAGGGATCATCCGGATATCTATTGAAAGTTTAACCACCGGAATTTACCTCGTGGACGTGAACGGCACATACCAAAAAGTGTTCGTACAATAGAGTTGACACCAGTGCGTAAAACAGCTGTTTCGCTCTGACCATATACCACTAATATTGTATAATGGTCAAGCGGGCATTAAGAAACAGGTACGTTATCATTTTTGTCATATTCATCGTATGGCTTACCTTCTTTGATGAGAATAATCTTTTCCAGCAAGCGGATATGAGCAAAGATATCCGTGATATGGAGAAAGAAAGAGATTACTACATAAGTGAGATCCGTACTTTACAGAAACAGAAGGAACAACTAACCTCTGACATGGATCAACTGGAGAAATATGCACGTGAAAAATACCTCATGAAAAATCCAGATGAGGTATTATTCATCATTGAGGATGAATAAAGAACGGATTTCTAATTCATTTACTGAAGACCGGAAACCTCAACATCACGGTCTATTTTCCTGATCATTCCCTGCAGAGCCCTTCCCGGCCCTATTTCCATGAAGGATGTGGCACCATCCTTTATCATATTCTGTATGATCTGTGTCCATTTCACAGGTGCCGTAAGTTGAGCGATCAGGCTCTTTTGTATAGTGACCGGATCAACAACTGCCTTTGTACCTACGTTCTGATAGATAGGACAAACAGGGGTATTAAACGGAGTATTCTGTATCGCCTCAGCTAACACTGCGCGCGCAGGTTCCATGAGCGGCGAATGGAATGCTCCTCCCACAGGAAGGATCATTGCACGACGTGCTCCTTTTTCCAGGAGGGTGTCAACGGCTTTCTGAACGCCTTGTGTCGATCCTGAGATCACCAATTGCCCCGGACAATTGTAATTTGCCGCAACAACTGTTTCATCCTGAATATTATAGCAGACCTCCTCAACGACCTCGTCATCCAAGCCAAGAATTGCAGCCATTGTTGATGGGTTAAGCTCGCAGGCTCTCTGCATCGCCTGAGCACGTAAGGCAACAAGTTTGAGCCCGTCCTCAAACTCCAGTGTACCGTTCACAACAAGAGCTGAGAACTCTCCCAGGGAATGACCGGCGACCATATCAGGTCCAAAATCATCCATAGTTTTTGCCAGGACCACCGAAGCAATAAAAACAGCAGGTTGCGTGATCCGCGTTTGTTTCAGTCCTTCTTCTGTGCCAGAGAACATCTCATCTGTTATTCTGAAACCCAGTATTTCGTTGGCACTTTCAAACAATTCTTTAGCCGCAGAATTGGTTTCGTATAGCTCTTTTCCCATTCCCGGGAACTGGGCACCCTGGCCCGGAAAAACATATGCTTTCATATTCTATTCTTTGTCTTTAATTGATAATAGGCCCTCAATTCGATATATCTCCTTACCAAAAAATTTAGTATGCTGATTCCCTTCTATCCTGTACCGGAGGTTGCCCTGCTCATCTTCTTCCCAGATAAGCAACTGGTCACTCTCGGTGAACATATTTTTAGTCCTGTAATTAAAATGCATTGTCGATACCATACCGTTGTCCAACCTATGAATGACAAACCTGTTCAGATCAACGGAAGAATCAGTAGCCTCGTATAGCATGACCTGCTTATTTCCAATAGTATCCATAGTAAGCCTATAATTATTTGTCCAGCTTACCGGCGGGATCAATACTTTGGTGAACGGCGATAATTCCTTTCTTATATCCGGTTGCCTTATCACACTTTTTATAGACGTATCTTTATAAGTGACCAGCTTTGTAAGCTCGTAAGATCCGTTCTCCATACCGACGATTTTTGCATCTATCAGGCTATCCACCTTTATGAACTCATTCGCACCGGTCATTCCTGACTTATGGTTGCATGCGGAAGCAAAAATTAATGCAGCTAAGGAAATATAAAATGTAATCCTTTTCATCTGGGTCGCAAGATACATTAATTGTTGATTTCCAAACTCCGCCAAACTCTTGTAAATAAGACATCTAACCTAGAATAAAATGGGAATTTACTCTCATTATGGGAAAGTATTCTAATTTAAAAAATATCTAAGGTATTGATTTTATGGCACTTAACATTCTACAAATTAGTGGCACAGCAATTGAATATTACATAATAGCATTCGAAGAAACATGAAGAAATTTTACATCATATTGGCAAGCAGTTTGGTACTCATTGCATCCGGTGTCGTCGCAAACGCCGAAACGATCGCAAAGAGTGAGCCTTACAATGCGAGGGTAGAACTACCCAAAACGAAAAAGACCGATAAACCTCCGATCCTTACCAGCGATTACGAGGAAGACGAAACGGTCGTTTATAAAGGCAAATAGGTAAAGAAATTAAATAGGAATATAGTTTTTACTTTTTACGTTAAATCTCAATTATTTACCTGCTACTCACCAGTCACTACTTTTTCTAACCTTTTATTCGCGCCAGAGCACTTTTCGCTTTTTGCTCAATGCTCTTCTTAAAATTCGTTGATTTCCCCAGTTCGATGGCCTTTTCAAAATATTTGATCGCCATGCCATAATCATTTCTCAACTCGTACAGTTCCCCAATATAGTAAGCAGAATAAGCAACGTAATAAAACCGCAGATCTTTGCCCTTGCCTTTCTTTATAGCTTCCAGATAGAAGGCCATTGATAAAGCTGTATCGCCCTGCATCTGATACACCCTACCTTTCCTGTAATTGTATTCAACGACATGTTCAGGGATCTCAAAGTTTCTTTCTCTCATTGGACGAATGACATTTTCTGCCCTGCTATAATATCCCCCATCGAACAGACATCGCGTTTTCAGTAGTCCCTGGTCCGGTCTATCGCCATCAAGTACTTCAAACAAAGCCTGTTTATCAGCTTCCAGTGACACATTGCCATGCGATATGGTAAGATTGCGGTATTTGGAATAGAGGTCATCATTAGGAAACAACAGATAGTACCATGTAAGTTTATGGTATGCGCTCTTTACGTAATCCCCTTTCTTCTGCCCGTTAATAAAAGCCTTCAAATGAAGATCTGCTGTTGGGTCAAGATCAAATAACTTGGCACTTCCAAGCAGGTAATCCATGAAATGAAACGGGAAATAACCGGGTCCTTTGGGTCTTGATTCGAGGGTCCGTATTGCTTCATCGTTCTTGCCACATTTCATGGCCGTGTTCGATCGAAAAAAAGCAGCCAGAAGGTTTGTTTCATGATCAGCAGAATTCTTATCTATCGTTGACCAGGCTTTTCGAGTATCATTCATCAGGTAAAGTTCAACCGCCATTTTCATATATGCAGCTTCCCTGTAAATCCATTTATATCCCGGATCACTGGTGTTCAAAAATTTATTGATCTTTCCATATCCACTTGATATGGTTCCCCTGTACCCCAGGATTCCGATCATTTTCCGATATACATCAGGGAGGGTACCAATACCAGCTTCAAGCAGACCGAGCGACTTAAGAGTCGGCAAAAAATCCGGGTGCGTCTGTAAGTTTTTATCCAGCAGTTTGTATGTGACCCTGATATTAGCAGCAGCTGCATTCAGTTGACCAAACTTGGCATGGATCATCCCTTCGAATAAGTTCATTTCAGCAATACAGTATAGTTTCCAAGGACTGTTGCTGCTGATGTTTTCGAGTTGCTGCCGGAGCGTCCGGCTCTCCTTAACATACGTTTTGTATTTTGAAGCGTCCTGTGTGATCAGTAATTCTACAGATTCCCTGTATTGCCGCAGGTAGTAATAAAATCCAACCGATAAAGAATCAGCTTTTAGGTCATTGATCTTCGTATCTGCATCGTTCAGAAGCAAATGGTGGATCTTTCCATGCGCCTCCTCAACATTTGAATTATAGTTAAATGAAGCATATGCATTCGCATTCAGACAGAAAAACAGTGTGCCTAAAATTAAATGTACCTTCATCCGGGTGCAATTATAGCGCCTGAAAATGGTTTGATAAAATACGGGGTGTTCTGATCCGGATCAGGCAGTGGCTTTTCTTCTGCGTCTTGCCTTTTTAGGTTGCTCTTCAGCAACGGATTCATCGATACCTGCCATGCCAGCATCTACATTAATTCTTCCGCAGTGTTCACAGATCACGATCTTTTTGCGCTGACGGATATCCGACTGCAACTGAGGTGGAATCTGAGCGAAACATCCGCCACAAGCCCCTCTTACAACAGGTGCAACGGCGATTCCGTTCCTTACGTTCTTTCGGATACGGTCATAAGCAACAAGAAGTTTGCCTTCCATTTTTGTCACTGCCTTTTCACGCTCTACCTTCACTTTTTCTTCTTCCTTCTCCGTTTCAGCAGTTATCTCATCAAGTTCTTTTTTCTTATTCTCCAGGTCGATCTTTCTTCCGTCCAGGTCATTCTTAACCTCGGTGATCATTTCCTTTTTAAGCTCAATGGATCTTTGGGTTTCGCCGATCTTCTTCTCAGCAGCCTGCACCTCAAGCCCCTGGATCTCAATCTCTTTGTTCAGAGCATCGAATTCCCTGTTGTTCTTCACCTGGTTGAGTTGTTCGTTGTAGCGGCGACTTAACTCTTGTGATTCTTTGATCTTTAATTTAAGGTTCGAAATTTCGTGATCGTAACCCTCAATTTCTGTATTGAAATTCGCTAATCGAGTTTCAAGACCTGCGATCTCGTCTTCAAGATCTGCCACCTCCATTGGTAACTCACCCCTGATGGAGCCAAGTTTATCGAGATTGGTATCTATGGTCTGAAGGTTCCAAAGGGATTGAAGTCTGTCTTCTATTGATGCTGCCATGCTGAGTTCTCAGTTAAAATATCGTACCGGATTCGTAACGCTTTTTGTAAAAATGACTGCAAAATTAGCTATTTTTTTGGATATAATTCCTGCTTCAATAATATCTCTTATGAGTTCTATGGTAAACTGCTCACTTTCATAATGTCCAATGTCGCAGATCATGATCTTATTTTCTGCATCAAAGAACTGGTGATACTTGAAATCTGCTGTTAAAAATACATCGGCTTTTGCCTCTTTTGCCCGGTTCAGAAGGAAACTTCCTGACCCTCCGCACAATGCTACTTTCTGAATGTGCTCTTTTGGCGGATCTGTGAATCTTATTGACCCTGCATTCATTTTTTCTTTTACCAGTTCGAGAAATGCATCGTATTTCACTGGTTCTGCCAGATCACCTATCAATCCTGCACCGGATTCCTGCCAGTAATTTTCAAGATTGTAAAGATCATATGCAACTTCCTCGTATGGGTGTGCCTCCTTCATGGCAGAAATCACGTTCCCTGACAGGTGAGACGGCAAAACAACTTCGAGCCTGAATTCATTTTCCTTTGCTAAAATTCCGATCTGACCATAAAAAGGTGTACTCCCTTCCCCTGGTTTAAAAGTGCCAACTCCTTCTGAACTAAAACTGCAATCCGAATACTTCCCTATCTGCCCCGCACCAGCCTCAAATATTGCGCTTTGAACTGCTTCAATGTGTTCCGAAGGACAATAACACACCAGCTTCTGTAACTTGCCTTTGACAGGTGCCAGTATCCTGCCGTTCTTTACTCCTAACCTTTCGGCGATCTTTTGATTGACCCCGCTTTTTAAAACGTTGTCAAGGTTCGTATGGATAGAATAGATGGCAATATCATTTTTAACGGCCTTCATCACTGCCCGTTCAACGTAATTTTTCCCGTTTAGCCTTCGCAGTCCTGAAAAAATTACCGGGTGGTGTGATACAATCAGGTTCGCTCCATTGGCTATTGCCTCATCCACTACTTCTTCTGTAACATCAAGGGCAACGAGAACGGCCTTAACCTCTCCGTTCTCATCACCAACAAGCAGTCCGCTGTTATCGTAACTTTCCTGTAATGATAATGGTGCAATTTCTTCAAGGATGGCTGTTACCTCTTTAATTTTTGGTTGCATATCACAAATGACGAATTTTTATGAAAAAAACCGGCCATATAAGGAAAAAACATTACGGATGCCATGCTTTTATTCTAGCGAAATAATAGCACCGGTCGTCAGATGACCTACTTTTTGATCTTCTATTGCAAAGCCGCGTTTAGAACAGATACCTCAGTTGCAGACGACCTATATGTATGACATCCACTTTTTCTGACTTTCGTCCGTCATAATTTATCAGTAGCTGTATGTTGTTCGGGAACCTGTACTCTGCCTGAAGCAGCCATTTAAAATTGGTACCGTTCTGTAGCCCCTGAAGGAGTTCGTATGTCAGAGGACTGGAGGGGTCACCGTTATAATCGATGTGAACATAGCCAAAGGAAGTTCTTATGTTTCCTCGATTTACAGCATTCCATCTGAACTCAAAAGAAATGTCTTTATTGACAGCATTCTCGCCACCCATCACTGCTTTATTCTCTGCCTCACTTTGTTTATAGATCAGGCTGGTCCTCAGTTTTTGTTTGAACTGGTACTCAAGCCTCGGTTCTACTGAAATATAGTCGTAGTCGAAACTTCGATCAGACAGGAACTCTGATGTATAGGACCGGTTGCCGGAGGTTGCCTCCGTAACCACGCTCCAGGACCTTGTGATGTTCCATCTGCCTTTTATACCGTATTCAATGTTCTCTCTGCTGTCAAAACCTGATATCAGGAAGATCTTGGATGTGCTTTGCAAATAATTAAAGTCCATGCCGAATTTCGGGTCGGACTGATTAAAGAACACGGCGTTCCTGATCGCAGAAGTGGTGCTTATCAGAGCAGAATCATCGACGTTCATTGCAAATGGATTGAGGAATTCTTTGTAGTCATTGTCTGTTACTTTTTTTTCTATACGAACGGTATTAAGATTTGAGAACCTGCTTAAAAACCTTTTCACCCCTTTGCTTTGATTTCGCCACACTATGGCCGGATTTACCCTGATGCTATGATTGAACTGATTGGAATAGGATTTAATGAAATCCTGGGTAGGTAAAAACTGCCGGATAAAGTTTGCCCGGCCAATGTCCAGATCCGAAGCATATTCAAATTCGTTCAGACTTTGAACACCGTTGCTGTCATAATCATTCCAGATATACGTACCGTTTCCGTCTCCCACACGGATATAGGTAAACTCACGCCTTTGCTCCTGTCCCGTACCCAACTGGTAAAAGAACTGCGTCCTCACCACTTTTCTTAAAGCATTGAAATTGACCTCAACTCTACCCTGAAGCGTATTCTCAGGTTTGAGTAAAGACAAAAGCGAATCTTTAAAATCCAGTTGTCTGTAGATCCCTGTCAGTCTGAAATCTCCATTTTTTTTACCCTTCCAGGCTGTGAGATAGCTGAGATCCCGGCCAACAGTATACAACTTATAATCGCTGTTATCCGGCTGATAATCGTTTCTCTCAGAATAACCCAACCTGTACTGAAATCGCATGGAATCATTGTTCTTGATAAATCCTTCGTATGCGTTAAAGTGAAAACTTCCCGACAAAAGGCTGTCGTCGCCTTTTGGGATATAATTACTTTGCTCAGATGAATATTGCCCCCCTGCCTCTATCCATCTGAAAGAACGTTTATACCTGACAAGATAGCCCATGAATGAATTATCGATCACCGACAAGGCAGCCGAATCTTCAGAAACCCCCGCTGATGAGATCTCAACGGGTGTGCCCGTACTTAACTGTTCGGCTTTAACCATGAAATCATTGCGCTTGTCCCGCCAGAAATACTCTCCCTGATGCTGGATCCCGGTGGACAGGCCCGACCTGTCATAGAGCGCGAATTGATATCTTGTTCCTAGTGTCTTTTTCCTGTGAAGGCTCAGACTCGATCTGATCACATTCTCATTGTATTTGGTCCGTATCAGATTGTCCGGATTTTCTAATTTCCTGTTCCAACTTCTGTCAAATTCTACATCCCTGTACCTCTCCACATATACAAAATTCTTATCTATGAATTCGTAACTGACATCTGACTGAAGTTGCCATTTTGAGGTCTTTGGCAAATGAGAACCGTTAAACCTGAAGAATGCGCCGTAGCCATTGTCATCTTTGGCGTCAAGATCGGAGAACGTATTTATATCATTGATGGTAGTCGCCAGTTCGAAGGAGACAATGTTCCCTTCAGAAATTTCATATTTTCCTCCAAACGTCGCCATTTGGTGCCGGTTTGGTGTAATCAATACCTCAACAGGCTCATAGTCTCCTTTCATTATACCTGCCACAGGTGCAATGAATTCAAACACCTTGCCATTGGCATTGCTCAGCTTTTGCCTGTAGTTTCCATTTCCTGCACCGACATAACTGAAAGACACCTCGTAAAAAAGTGTATCACTTTTTGGATCATTGGCGTAAACGAAGATCTTCTGTCCCAGGCTGTCCCTACGGACATACATGATACGCGAAGGGTTGAATATTTTTGTTGACGACACCCTTTGGATGTAAGCCTGCCTTACATCGCCTGCTTCTGCCAGCACTTCCCTGGCACTCTTGTTCGACAAACTGTCAAAGCCATCGAGTGACTGCTGAAAAGGTTGGTTCCTGTTGTCCTGCTCAGTAAAGTAATTCCCATTCAGGGTCCATTTTCCAATGACGTACTCTCCACCCATTCTCACCACTGAACGTGCATAGTTCCTGTCAGAATACTGGAACTCAACTACAATACGACTATATCGTGTTATTAACCGGTTGGGGGTAAAGATGATCTCGCCCGTATTATAATCTACTATATAATCGTTCTGCTCTCCACGCTGCATTATTTCACCATCCAGATAAACCTTTTCTGTACCTGAAATAACGATAATGAATATTTCGCCATTGGTGCCTTTTAACCGATACGGACCCTGATTCCCTTCAGTCCCCTGGAAAGTATTCCTTGAGAAACGGCCACGGGAAACAGCTCCTTCCGCCGAAAGACGTATGAGCCCTTTTCCGTATGAGGTTACATGCTGCAACTGAAGGCCCCGTGATTTCTTATTGTAATTCATGAAATAGCTCCCATGTGGCCGGGACATAGGAAAATCACCTACGGTGAGGGATGTACTGTCCTGTGACAGTTGAATAAATACGCGATCGAAATCCTGTAATTGCTGCGTGTTGCCCTCAGGTTGTATCGGATTATTCTGATCCGAAACTGCCGCCAGAACATCGACCTTGTTGTTGATCTTGCCATTTATTCTCAAATTCAAATTTGAATTGACAACAACATCCTGCCGGTTACCGAAACCAATGCCCCTTGATATATTGCCAATGGTATTCAGTTCGTCATCGTTGTAGATGTACTTTTCTTTTGCGGGCACATAACTGAATGGATTTTCAGTTTGGTACAACATTCTCAGCTTAGGATCCTTGTGCCTTTTCAACGTCAGGAACTCACTGTACAGCACCCGGTAATGGACGGTAACAGAATCAACCGCTGGTTTTTGTTTAAAATAGATGGATGCTGCAACATTGTCGACAAAGTAGGATCCGCTATCCATGCCTTCTATATGAACAGAACCGGGAGCCAGCAATAAAGTATCCAGGGAGATCGTGTCTCCGGAAACAGCCACCCTCACAGAACGCAGGTTTTTGTCAATCTGCCCTGAGGCATTGATAAAACAGACACCGGCAAGTATCAGGACTATGAATATTGCTTTAAACGACAACCTTTATGAATTATGATCAAAGTTAGGCACCAACGGTATATCTAACGCATGATTCGTCATCATCATATGAACATAACAGCGTGAATTAATCTAATGATTGATCAGTTTTGGTAAAATTTCAACTTTAAATATCCATTACCTTTGCCCATATTCGAATAATATGATCGTAGTTACAGGAGCCGCTGGGTTTATTGGAAGCTGTCTGGTGCAAGGACTTAATGAATCAGGATTCAATGACTTGATACTGGTTGATGATTTCTCATCATTTGAGAAGAACAAGAACCTTGAAGGGAAAAAATACTTACTGAAAGTTGACAGGAATGAATTCATTGAGAACATCGGTTCCTATGGCCCTGTTGATATGATCTATCACATTGGTGCAAGAACAGACACTACCGAGTTCAATAAGTCCATCTTCGACGAACTGAATGTCAATTATTCGAAATCTATCTGGGCCTTTTGCACAAAAAACCAGATTCCTCTGATCTATGCTTCTTCCGCAGCAACCTACGGTAATGGCGAAAATGGTTTCGACGATGACCCTACGATCATCCCCCGTTTAAAACCGCTGAACCCTTATGGCTTAAGCAAACAGGAGTTTGATATGTGGGTGCTGGAACAGAAAGAATGCCCCCCAGTTTGGGTTGGATTAAAATTCTTCAATGTGTTCGGTCCCAACGAATATCATAAAGGGAGAATGGCATCCGTCATCCTTCATGCGTACAGGCAGATCAAAGAAGCTGGGACCATGAAGTTGTTTATGTCTCATCATCCGGAGTATAAGCACGGCGGACAGAAAAGGGACTTCATTTATGTCAAGGATGTCGTTAAGGCTTTGCTTTTCTGGGGTGGTCAGAGCAATGCTTCGGGAATATTCAACCTGGGAACGGGCAAGGCACGTACTTTCAATGATCTTGCACATGCTATATTCAATGCCCTGGAATTGAAGGAGAACATCGAGTATATACCGACACCTGAGGACATCAGGGACAAATACCAGTACTATACACAAGCCAGCATGAAAAGAACCTTAGATGCAGGTTATAATGAATCTTTCATGACCCTTGAGGATGCTGTAAAGGACTATGTCCAGAATTATCTAAGCACTGACGCTTACTGGTGAGAATAAAGGAAACATATCGGGCCTGGACAGCAATAATTGGTGCCCTGATCATTATTTCGGGAGCATTGTTCTCCGATCTGAACGCCGGGGCCACAGAAAAGAACATTGACCTCACCGTCAGTGAATTCATGGATTTTGTTGATTCTAAAGCAGCTACCGGTGATGACATCTGTGATCATTTTCTTGAAAAAGAAACAGAAGATCTCTGGACTGAGCCGACAAAAAACTTAAAAAACTGGGAACTTCTGATCTGGAAAGATTCCGGCATTGCGTTCTGGACTGGCAATCAGACCAAATTTGATTCGGCAATGCTTGTTCGTGGAATTCATGTAAACAGAACC
>DJML01000101.1 GCA_002436505.1 Bacteroidetes bacterium UBA6491
ATGCACGTGTAGGTTATCCGCACGAACATCTTGCCAAAGGAATGGTGGAAGAAGTTAAAAGTCCGCTTTATGCAACCTCTGTAGGGCTGGTACTGAAAGGATTGATCGCAGATGTGCAGTCAGATGGCAACACATTTGCCGTTAGCCAGGATGCTAAACAAACTGTAAAGGACGAAAAGAGAGATAAATTATTCAGTCGCTTCAAAGACTGGTTAAAGGACGAAAGTGATATTAAAGACTTCTAAAGAAACAGCCATGTCAGCAAATTTTAAGATCGACCTGCCAAAAGATAAGTCATCCATCATAAAAGTGATCGGAGTAGGAGGAGGTGGCAGCAATGCGGTTAACTTCATGTACGAAGAGGGCATCACAGGGGTTGACTTCTTTATTTGCAATACGGACAACCAGGCTTTGGAAATGAGTCCTGTGCCTAACGTAATTCAAATCGGAAACGAACTTACTGAAGGCCGTGGAGCAGGATCTAATCCTGACGTAGGACGAAAAGCAGCTGAAGAAAGCATTGAAGAGATAATTGAATCACTGGGTGTAAATACGCAGATGGTTTTCATTACCGCAGGAATGGGCGGCGGTACAGGTACCGGGGCGGCTCCCGTTATTGCTAAAGCCGCAAAAGATATGGGGATTTTAACAGTTGGAATTGTTACCACTCCATTCTCATTCGAGGGCTCCAAAAGAAGGAACGCAGCAGAAGCAGGTATAAAGGAAATTCAGGAAAACGTCGATTCTCTGTTGATCATCTCAAATGACCGGATCAAAGACATATACGGCAATCTTCCTATATCAAAGGCATTCTCCCATGCGGATAACGTTTTGGCGACCGCTGCTAAGGGCATCGCAGAAATTATAACTATTGGCGGCAGTATAAATGTTGACTTCGAAGATGTTAAGACCGCAATGAAGCAAAGCGGTGTGGCCATCATGGGTACCGGTATTGCCGAAGGAGAAGACAGAGACATCCGCGCAGCTGAGATCGCATTGAACTCACCACTGCTAAATGAAAATAAAATAAACGGTGCCAGTGATCTGCTGATCAATATTTCTTACGGAGAAGAAGAGGCAACGATGGATGAATATTCAACCATTAACGAATTCTTCCAACAACAGGCAGGAATGGACGCAAACCTCAAGTGTGGGTTGTGCTTTGACCCGTCACTTGGCAGATCCATCTCAGTAACGATCATTGCTACTGGTTTCGGGCGAAAAGAAAACCGATTCTTCGAAGAACAGGAGACGGGAAAAAGAGACGATAATATATACGAGGAATCCATAACAATGGAATCCATATCTACTACTGATGAGCCAGCCGATGAAGAATCATTGGCAAGACGGCAGACCACTATCTTCGACCAGCTCGGAGAGACCGATGAGGAAAAAGAGCTTAGCGCAGCCAACGAAAAGATTGAGGAAATGAAGCGCAGACTGGTAAGACTAAGAGAGCTCAACAAAAATGCTAACAATGAAGAGCGTATTGAAGAATTCGAAAACGTTCCTGCGTACAAACGCAGAGGAGTTCGTCTTGACGATACGCCACATTCTTCGGAATCCGAAGTTTCAAGAATTTCATTGGTAGAAGATCCTGAAAAGAAACCTGAGTTGCGTCAAAACAACTCATTTTTACACGACAACGTGGACTAATTATCACTTCTTCATGCGGCTTGATTTGGGGACCAGCGACTGGTCCCCTTTTCTTTTTTAAGACACCGGAGCTATAAGGGAATGGAACATCCTTGCAAACGGGTTACCCATTAAAAGCATTCATTGCTTCCTGTAAACTACGTGCAACAAAAACTTCCACGGCATCGGCAGCTTTTTCGATCAGTCTATCCACGTCAATTCTCTGACTTTCACCCCATTTCCCTAAAACATATTCTACCTGACGACCTCGTGGAAAATCACTTCCAACGCCAAACTTCAGCCTTGGATACTGATTATGACCCAGTAAAAGGTTAATGTTCTTTAGGCCGTTGTGTCCTCCATCACTTCCTGAGGGCCTTATCCTAAGTTTCCCAATGTCCAGGTTGATGTCGTCAGTAACAACCATGATGCGGTTGTTCGGAACCTTCCCGACGGACTGCCAGTGACGCACCGCCTTGCCACTTAGATTCATGAATGTGGTCGGTTTTATCAGCGTCACCTTTTTGCCCCTGATGGATATCTCTGTAATGTTGGCGTACCTGTCTGGTTCAAAGTTCGCCTTATAACGTTTAGCGATCTCATCCAGGACCTCAAATCCGATGTTATGACGGGTTCCGTCGTACTCGGACCCGATATTGCCTAAACCAACAATTAAAAAACTCATTTAATTCAATTTCTCTTTTGTCAGCCGCACCGATTTCCAGGAAGGGTACAGACTTAATATGAAACCAAGTATGATAACGGTAAAATATACCACGAACACATCCGGCCACCTGATCTCTACCGGCCAGTATTCAACTATTCCCTGATCAAGCCGCAGAATGCCAACGCTCTCCTGCAGGATAACAAACAAGGCACCAACGATGATACCGAGGGTTGCCCCGTACACAGTTATAAGCATCCCCTCCCTTAGGAAAACTCCCCTTATCATAGAAACCGTTGCTCCCATACTTCTAAGCAAGGAAATATCCCTTTTCTTTTCAAGCACCAACATGGTCAAGGCTCCCACTACATTAAAACCGGCTATCAATATTACAAAAACCAGGATGGCAAAGGTTACCCATTTCTCAGTTTGAAAAACCGTATACGCTGATTCGTTCTGCATGTACCGGTCCATTACCTCAAAATCATCTCCCATGATCCGCTGAATCCGATCCCGCATTTCAGCATCATCTGACTTCGGATCAATGCTAATTTCCAACATACTTATTTCGTCAGAATATTCAAGCACCTGTTTTGCGAATTTCAAAGGTGTGATCACGTAATCACGGTCAGTATCTTCTGAAATAAGAATTATTGCAGATGGATAGATGAATTTGCTGCTCAGTGATTGTTCAGGATTTAAAGGATTGTAATCGTACCCCCTTCTCGGGACAAAAATATTTGCAGGTGTAATATCATTTGAAATGTTCAGGTTCAGTCTGGAGGCAATGTTCAGACTGAAAATAGCATATTCATTCGAATCATCTTTCAACACAGGAGTGCCTGAGATCGTCAGGGTATCAAACCTGGTCTCAAGATCCCTGGAAGAAGAGATTCCTTTCATAATGGCTATTTCCTGAGCTTCGCCGTACCTGACGACCACATTTTCCTCGAGCACACTATCAACCCTGTTCACCCCATCCAGACTGAGAATGGCATCTACTTTTTGTTTTTCAGGAACAAATACCTTTGCATATTTTGGAGCAACTTTGATGTCAGGATCAAAAGCATCATTCATGCTGAACACCAGACTTTCCAGACCGTTCAGAAAAGACAAAAGAATCAGGATTATGGCTGTACCCAGAAAGAAAACCAGGATCGATATACCGGAGATGATATTTATCGCGTTCGTCGATTTCTTCGAGAACAGATACCTGCGGGCTATGAACTGACTGATCTTCAAATAGCTGTCTAATCTTTATCCGGGTCCTTTTTCTGAATATTCTTCAACAATGATTCGATACGTTGTGCAGTGTCAATCGTTTCATCCATCGCAAACTGGATCTCAGGGATTCTCCGCAGGGTATGCCGCATCTGCTGTCCAAGGTATTTCCTTATGACCGGCTTCTTTTTTTCCAATGTTTCCATGACCAATTGCTTGTCAGGAGCATTAAAAACGCTTATGTACACTTTTGCCATACCCAGATCCGGGCTCACTTTAACTTCCATTATTGTGATCATCGCTCCGGACAGCAGTTGTCTCGAAGCATCATCAAGAATGGGCGCAAGCTCTTTGGCAATCTCATTTCCTATTTTTTGTAATCGGTCACCCATAGTTATCCTCCACAAAGAAACGAATATTGAAGGAATCCATTATCTGAATCTTCACTTTCAGCACTGATATTGAAAATCATACACACATTTTTAGATCAAATCCAAAAAGATACAATGTCTAAAATTTCAATATTTGGTTTGATCTTTTAGTAAAAACTGGGCTTAAGGTTGCCAAAACATTAAGGAAAAACATTAAATTGGTGCAGCGAATGGCATGCTAGAAGAGTCATTTGAAAGAAGCAATTAGTCCCATGAGAACCAAAACGAGTGCGCTGAAGGTATTTCTATTTCTGTTTTTTTTATTTGCTGTACAAATATCCGAGATAAATGCTGATCATATCATTGGTTCAGATATATCGTATGAATGCAGTTCAACCAATGACAGTATTTATGAAGTAACATTTAATTTCTACCGTGATTGCAACGGATGCTATGTGTTAAGTCAATCTCCTAAATGCGGTACATCTGAAAATTGCAATTCAAGCCTCACTGCTCCAACATCCCTGACGATAACATGTAACAGCACCGGAAGCGGTCTGGGCACTTTCAACCTGAAAAGAACATCTATAATTGACATTACGAAAACCTGTACAAATGAAAAAAGCAGGTGCCAGCAACCTTGCAATGGAAATTTCCCTTATGGTATTGAGAAACACACTTTCAAAGGCACCCTGGATCTTCGCAGTGCGATAAAGGCAGGATGCTGTGATATAGAGATATCTGTTCTGTTGTATGTACGGAACGTTGGCATAACAACTGGACAATCACAGCAAAGATTTTACACAACAGCCAGCTTGAATGCCTGCGTCAGTCCTTGTAATTCATCACCTACACTGACAAATGACCCGGTTGCTATCCTTTGTTGTAACCAGCCTTACCTGTTCAATAACGGTGCTGTTGATTTCAAGGACCATGACTCATTGTCCTATTCATTTGCTCCGGCATTTCAGGGCAGGAACCAGATATGTACCTACACACCTCCAAACAGTGCAAAGTATCCTATTACAGCTTACTATCCCAGCGGATTATCATATCCCTATTCAAACCCTTCTGCAAGACCTCCAATTGGTTTGTATCTGGATGCTCAGACTGGTGACATTGCTTTAACACCGGTAAAATGTAACCAGGTAGCCGTTGTTGTAATGGAAATAAAAGAATGGCGGAAAGATAAGAATGGAAAATACCAGGTCATTGGCGTGACCAGAAGAGACATGCAGTTCATTGTGACCACTTGTCCCGACAATAATCCACCTGTCATTACAAATTCACAGTTTAGTTACTCTACCTGCGAAGGACAAGAGATATGCTTTAATATCGGCACTGACGACAAAGTATACGTGCCACCACCTCCTGCATCTACGCCGGACCCTGATACGGTTACCCTGGTCTGGAACAATGGTATCCCGGGAGCCTCATTTACAATTCTTGACACTACGCAAAGACTTAAGACAGGGCGATTCTGCTGGACCCCTCCTGTAGGTTCGGCTTCAACACTCCCCTATACCTTTACTGCCACCGTTACTGATGATGCCTGTCCTAAAAATGCGAGTGCAACCAGGGCATTTTCTATCCGCGTAAAGCCTTTGGCTCAGGATGAACGGTTCTTCGATACCCTTGAATGTGGAGAATATACGGTCAATGCCGAACCCTTCCAGAATTTCCAGGGAAATCCATCTTACAAATGGTCAATTCTCGATTCCAATGGCAGAACGGTCTTAGACAGAAAAGTAGCTTTCTTCAGAAGCAGACAGGGCCCCCTGTCTTTTTCAAAAAGCGATACGCTTCTTTTCAGAAAAGGGGGGAAATACATCATCAAACATGAGATAAATAACATGCCGTTAAATTGTCCGAAGATATATTATGATACACTTATCGTTCCTCCACTTCTGGACATTGAGCTTGCGTTAGGCCCGGACACCTTTGCTTGCGAAGGTGAGATCATCAAACTTGAACCAAAGGTCAGGAATGCAACTCAACCAATGGTATTCCTTTGGGATGACAGCAGCAGCTTAAGCTACATTGAAATAAAAATGGCACCGAACGCTATCGATACCGCCATTGGTGTATTCCTAAAAGATGCATCAGGTTGCGTCGCCTGGGATTCTACGATCATTTATAAACGACCTAATCCTACGATAAATATTGGTCCGGATAGAAGAATTTGCTGGTATGACACTGTTCATATCAATGCTCATTATGATTTTGCATACTGGAATGACCCCCGGGATACGTCTTCAAAACTCGTAAAACAGGGAGATACACTTCTGATCAGTTGGACCCGTAATGGTGGAATGATAGGCTCTGATTCATCAATTTTACAAAACATCCCCGGGATATATATTGGCTACGTATTTGACAGCATGGGTTGTCAAAGTTCTGACACTATGATCTTATGGGTGAACGACACTATCTTTCCTTCTGCAGGACCCGATCAGGTCAAATGCTGGAACGATGAACTCACTTTGGTCGCCAATGGCCTTGACACCGCTGGTAATTCAAAGTCCGGCTTGTACAGATGGTATGATCTCACAACAGCTAGCCCTGCAAAGATCTTTATTACGTCAAAAGATACCGTTCGCAAAAAAATATTCAGTTCTACCGACTTCATGCTTGAGGTAAGAACGACTGAAGATACAACAACATGTATCGTTTACGACTCTGTAAATGTTCTTGTAAACGCGCTGCCGGTGCTTACATTGCCAGGTGATCAGTCCATATGTTGTGATGCC
>DJML01000124.1 GCA_002436505.1 Bacteroidetes bacterium UBA6491
TGGTGGCCACAACAACATGAACCGTATCTTTCTTAACACATCCGTCTTGTCCAGAAGAAAGAGCGATATAATCCTTTGTTGACAATGGCCTGAAATTCCACTCCTTTGAAGAAGGCCCATTTACCCAACTGTTACTTACACCACCATTAACACGAAGTGTTATGCGTTCCCCAAAGCATACTGCGGTATCATTGCTCACTGTTGTTTGAGGAGCAGGATCCACAAGAACATATACGCTGTCAGTCCGTGCACAACCCATGGTATTGGTAGCGCTTACATAATGATATCGTGAGGTAACCGGAGCCACCTTGTTCTTATCAGTTTTAACGCCGTTGTCCCATTCATAAGTAACACCACCTGTTGCATATAAAACAATATCTGTTGCCTCACAGGTGACGGTATCAGGTATAAGTTTCAGGTCGGGTGTCGAAGTATTCACGCTGATCGAATAGTTCATAGAGCATCCATTGGATGAGTCAACTTTCACAGTGTAAACCCGGTCACCTAAAGGTGTAGGATAGAAATCTGAATTCTTTGGTCCATTAAACCAGGAATATGGATTATTTGTGGTCATTCGCAAATGTGCCTGATCGCCTAAACAAATGGTCGTGTCAGGAGAAGGTGATCCTGAAGGTGAATGTTTGACCACTACTGTTTTAGTCAGATATGTGGGTATCCTGCACTGGCCCCACCCTTTTAACCTGATATTTACAGTTGTATCGCTTTCAAATGCTGTAAATTGTGAAGTTGGATTTGAGAATGCTTTGGTTGGGAACCATTCAAAACCCTGAACACCAATTCCTGTTCCTTTTAGAGAAAGAATATCGCCCTGACAGATGGTATCTTTCAGGTTTTGAATACTAAGATCCGGCCCTTTGCCTTCGATACTGCCAAAGTTCATTCTGAGCAGAGGAGTATAGATCAGATTATTTCCTTGTTTGAACTCAGCCCAGGTGGTACCTGTTCCATAAAAATTGGTGTTCTCCACAAAATTCTTTTCCCTGGCGCAGGCAAGTTCAATCCTTTTGCCAGCGCTAACCTGCTCAACTGCAATAAAATACTTGCCTTTTTTTAATATCTGTGGGCAACTAAAGCTAACCGTGTACCACGCAGCGTCTGAATTGTAAGACACAAAATTACTCGATGCGATAATTTGCCCGGGCGCAGTCGTGAATTCATACAAATGGACCCTTGTTGAATCAGGATCCGGTTCATCTAGAAAGAATGACACGGATGTAAGTGTATCATCGTCCATAAGTTCGTACATGGTTCCAACCTGCCCTGATCCAGAAGTGTAGCCTAATCCGGCGGTATAAGTGCTGTCATCCCTGGCATAAATGGTGTCCGATAAATTCGTTCTCAGCGTGAAATTGTTATTTGTAAATATTGTCTCCTTCTGGCCAACGGCTAACACCGCTTTAACTGTGAAGTTGTCTCCACTCCATGACCTCAATGAGTTGGCGCTTATATAGTTATTGAAGCTGTCTCCCTTTGTCTCGCCAGAGCCAAGGTTAAATTTAAACGCATTATAAAGGGGTTGTCCTGTGAAGATAATGGGATAATTTCCGGATCTTATGTTTGTGATGGTGCCGGTGCCGTTATTCTTAATATAAGCATTGATCAAAATATCCTGCCCGTGCTTCCTGGGTACAAGCAGATAGTCAAGAGGACTGTACCACATATCTACTATTTCTGCATCATATGTCTCAGGGGTAAATTCTTCCACACGGATGGCATCGATAGCGCAAGCGCTTCGCACAGAATATCCCACGGTATACCTGAACCGGATCTGTGTATTTGATCGGTGAAACTGGGTGAGATCAACTGTATCCAATCGCCATTGCGAGCCCTTTTCCCCTCGGTAATAGTAAACGTCATTGACCCAGACGTTGCTATCAAGCACATCGATATGAAGGGTCCCCATTCCACGCCCATACATATTGTATGCGAACTGCAGGCGGTAATAGGATGTGCCGGAAAAATCAAAACAAGGGCTTAATAAACTTACATCCTGTAAATAGCAATTTGTTGTTGTATAGTCAGATTCTACGTAATAATACTTGCCTGATGTGGTNNCTGAGATTGTGTCCAACCTCCGACCGTATCGCCGGGTACATTTGTCTGACAGGAACTTGTATCCTGCAAATTTGTTAAACCTTCAAAATCCTGGGTGTAAGGAAATTTAGAAATGCATTGACCATTTGAGAGAGATGAAAAACTGGTCAACAGCAAGAACGTGGCGATAAAATTGTAGAAACTCTTCATAGTGCGACCTGATTGGTTACACTATATTACATAAAAATGACATGATCACCAAATTTGTACCCTATTCCAGAACGAAGGGTTTAGCAACTAAAAAGGTCCCTTGCCTGGAACACTCCGCAACAAATTGATTATCCTTCGGGAATGTTCTTCAAGACTTCGAGGTACAGCTCCCAGAACTTTTGAACTGAAGAGATCTGGACCTTTTCATCCGGCGAATGAGCACCTCTGATATTCGGCCCAAAGCTTACCATTTCCATTTCAGGGTAATTGGTGCCCAGTATCCCGCATTCAAGTCCTGCGTGAACCGCACTTACATGAGGCGCTTCGTTAAAAAGCTTCTCATATTGTTCTTTCACGATCTTTACTGCGTTGCTGTCCGGTTTTGGCTCCCAGCCCGGGTAATCCCCGTCAGTTCCAACACTCGCGCCAATAAGTTCAAATCCAGCCTTTAGGGTTCCTGCAAGTTCATCTCTTTCCGAGTTCACCGAACTTCTTGTCAGGCACTTAATGGTATATGTTCCATTGCCAAGTTCCACACGTGCAACATTGTTGGACGATTGCACCAGGCCTTCGACACTGGGGCTCATTCTGTATATTCCATTTATCGCTGAGCCGATTGCAGCAATGATGGAACCTGCAAATTCTTTTGAAGTTA
>DJML01000102.1 GCA_002436505.1 Bacteroidetes bacterium UBA6491
ACACTTTGTGGATGGGTACAACGTCGTCGGGATTTTGGAGGGATGTCATTTATTGACCTTCGTGATCGGTATGGGATAACCCAACTTGCTTTTAACGAAGAAAAAGATGCGGCTCTGCTTGAACAGGCAAGGGAGGCGTCAAGAGAATTTGTCATCAAAATAGAAGGCGTCGTTCGTGAAAGAAGCAATAAAAACGATAAGATACCTACCGGTGACATCGAGATAGAGGTTTCNNAACCTTTAAACAATTGTTGATGGTCTCAGGATATGATCGCTATTTCCAGCTCGTTAAATGTTTCAGGGACGAGGATTTCAGAGCGGACCGGCAGCCTGAGTTCACTCAGATAGATTGTGAAATGAGCTTTGTAGAGAGAGAAGATGTTTTGATGACATTTGAAGGTATGGTAAGGGAGATCTTTGATCAGGTTCACAGTTACGATCTTGGCGAGATCCCTGTTCTGACTTACAATGAGGCGATGGCAAGATTCGGGTCTGATAAACCTGACATGCGATTTGGAATGGAATTCATAAATATGTCCGCTGTTACTCAGAATGCTGGATTTAAGGTGTTCGATGACGCAGAGATAGTGCTCGGGATAGTTGTTAAAGGGGGTGCTTCTTATACACGCAAGCAGTTGGATGCCCTTACAGAATTTGTTAAAAAACCTCAGATCGGGGCCAAGGGACTCGTTTACTGCAAATACAATGATGATGGCAGCTTAAAATCATCTGTAGATAAATTCTTCGATACGGATAAACTGCAATCATGGACCAGTCATTCAGGTGCAGAAAAAGGAGACATGATACTTCTCCTGTCCGGCGAGATACATTCGACCAGAAAGCAAATGAACGAACTTCGCCTGGAGATGGGAAATCAATTGGGTTTAAGGAGATCTGATGAGTTCAAGGCACTGTGGGTTGTCGACTTTCCTTTACTTGAATGGGACGAAGATTCTGAAAGATTCCATGCAATGCATCATCCGTTCACCAGTCCGATATTATCCGAAATCGATATGCTGGCAACCGATCCCGGCAATGTCAGTGCCAATGCTTACGATATGGCTATAAACGGAATGGAAGTAGGAGGAGGTTCCATTAGAATTCATGACAGGGACCTGCAGCAAAGGATGTTTGAGATCCTTGGGTTTTCCAGGGAGGAAGCAGAGGCACAATTCGGGTTTCTGATGGGGGCATTCGAATATGGAGCACCTCCGCACGGAGGGATCGCCTTTGGTTTTGATCGCTTGTGTGCATTGCTGGCAGGGACAGATTCCATTCGCGATGTAATCGCATTTCCAAAGAATAATATGGGACGTGACCTGATGATCGATGCACCTTCAGCCATTGATGAAGGCCAACTTAAGGATCTGGGCCTGTCAATTATTTAGAAAAATTAACGAAAGGTTGTTGCATTTGTGGTATCTTTGCCGGGAAATGGCGTAAGAAGTCAAACGCTGTGGATAAGCCAAAGCAAACTCACAGATCCGATTCCCTTCTCCAATTCATTAATATTTAATTACATTTTATTTTTTTATCATGAACATTTTTGTTGCAAGGCTAGACCCACAAACAACGGGTGAATCCTTACAGGAACTATTCGAACAGTATGGCGAAGTAGTTTCTTCCAAAGTAATTTTTGATCGCGAAACCGGACGTTCTAAATGTTTCGGGTTCGTTGAAATGGCTGATGATTCAGCTGGAAATGAAGCTATCAACGCTTTGAATGACTCTGACTTTGAAGGCAGCAGTATTGCCGTTAAAGTTGCTCGCCCGAAAGAAGAAGGCGGTGGAAGAAGAGGTGGAGGATTCAATCGTGATCGCGGTTTTAACAGAGACCGTGATAACCGAAGATATTAATATTTCCAACTTCATCTTTTAAAGATGGGGTAACTATCGAAATTCAACCCGTAGTTTATTCTACGGGTTTTTTTTATTTGTTTTTTGCAGGCAGTAGGTAGATCATAGTAAAATCATAATTACTGCTACTTACCTGAGCTTCCTGTAAATTCTGTGGTATTTTTGCTAAACTCGCAACAATTCAAAAAGATATGAAAACCCATTTGGTAACAGGAGGCTGCGGATTTGTCGGCCGGAATATGGTTAAAAGGTTGTACTCTACCACTTCAGACCGCATTATTTTGATCGATGACCTTTCCGTTGGCACACACCCGACCACCTGGCTAGATGCTCCTTTAAGCAAGAAAGATCACGGAGCAGAATTTTATGGCGAGAATGATCGGGTGATCTTTATTGAATCTGACCTGCGTGAAATTCTGAGGGAACTCCGGCTGGATCCGGATTACTTTAATAAAAAATTTGATCTTGATCTGAAAAGATTTGACGATGTATTTCACTTCGCGGCGATTGTTGGCGGAAGGTTAAAGATTGACGGCGATCCGATGATGGTTGCCCTTGACCTGGCCATTGATGCAGAGTTCTTTTACTGGGTGGTCAACCATAAACCGGCTCGTGTGCTGTACCCAAGCAGCAGTGCAGCTTATCCTGTAGATCTTCAAACGGAGGAAGATGCTATCGCATTGTCTGAATCAGACATTGATTTTACGCGGATGGGACAGCCGGATATGACCTACGGCTGGAGTAAACTGACAGGGGAGTATCTTGCCAAGATCGCTGCTGAACATTACGGGGTTTCCATTGCATGTATCAGACCATTCTCTGGCTACGGAGAGGACCAGGATCTTACCTATCCGGTACCTGCCATCGCTCTTCGAGCAGCAAAAAAAGAAGACCCGTTTGAGGTGTGGGGAAGCGGATATCAGGGAAGAGATTTCGTACATATCGATGATGTTATTGATTGTATTATGGTCGCAATGGACAAGATCAGTGATGGAACGGCCATTAATATTGGAATGGGAAAACTGACCACCTTTCGTGAGATCATAGGGGTCTTTACCAAACTGGCAGGATATGAACCAGAAATAAAATCACTTATGGATAAACCTGTGGGTGTGCACTCTAGGTACTGCCAGATGGACTTCGTTAAGGAAAAACTTGGTTGGGAAGCCAGGATAAGCATCGAAGAAGGGATGAAACGTGTCTATATGAAAGCGCTGGAAAGAGCAGCAGCCGGCATGTAAATTATGAGTAATAGAACCATCGTCTGTTTCGGACCCGGCCCTAAATTCAAAGGTGGCATGTCCAACTACAATACATCTCTGGCGAAAGCTCTGGACCAGCAGCTTGATACGGAGGTACATATCGTTTCCTGGACACAACAATATCCGGCTATTGTACCACGAGAATTTGTAGATAAATCAAGCAAAACGGACTTTCTTGAAGGGACAGGGATCTCGGTAAAATACATTACCAATTATAACCGGCCAAGAACATGGGGTGAAACAGCAAAATACATCGCTTCGCTTAACGCAGAAAAGGTGATAATTCAGTGGTCGATCGCAATTCAGGGTTTACCCGTTGGCAGGATCATTAAAAAATTAAAACGTATTTCTCCAAAGACCGAGATAATCCTGGATATGCATTTTGTTCTTCAGAAAGAGAAAAGCAAGATNNCATGCCCTTAAAACTTTTGATGAACTGAAGACCTTTTACCCAAAAAGAAAATTCAGGCTTACATCTGACGGCAAAAGAAATACCGGTGAGCCAGGAATCCCTGTGATCAAGCTATACCATCCGATCTATGACCTGTTCAAGCCAGATGAGAATTTTGATGTGTTATCTTTTAAGAATGAAAATGGTCTTAGGGAGCATGTCTTTCTATTCTTTGGTTTTATAAGAAAGTACAAGGGCCTGCACAATGCCATTAAAGCTTTTGCTAAAGTGGCAGAAAAGAGAAACGACGTTTCATTATTGATCTGTGGAGAGTCATTTTGGCAAACGCTGGATAGCTCAAAATGGTCGACACGGATAAAAAATGTACTTTTTGGTCTCGCAAAATCCGTCTTCTTAAGAAAAGCAGACGACGAGAAGAACTATCGGCCACTTGAGCTGATCGATGAATTTAAGATCAGCGACAAAGTGGTGGTCTTCAATTCATTTATTCCCAATGAGGATGTGAACAAGTACTTTCAGGCGAGCGATTGCGCCGTACTCTATTATCTTACAGCGACGCCTTCAGGAATAGAGTCACTTAGCTATAATTTCAATCTGCCAATCCTTGCTACCAGCGTGGGGCACTTCCCTGAAACGATAGAAGATGGCTTTAATGGCTACCTCGCTGAACCGGAGAATATTGAAAGCATGGCCGAAACTATGATCCGTTTCCTGGATCATCCGCTGCCAAAGGAAAATGTGCGTAAAAAAGCAGGGCATATGAGCTGGGAGAATTATGCAGGTGCCATATTGATCGACTGAGGTTTACACCCTTTGTAGGGTGACATGTGCCGCGAAAAAGTTTACTTTTGTGCCACGAATGATAGCATCACGAAATTGGATTTATATTTTTCTGATCGGAATGATATTCCTTGATTCCTGTACAGGAAATATCGTGTTTGAAAAATTCGAACAGATCCCGGAATCTGGCTGGGAAGCAGATTCTTCCGTTACCCTCAGTACCGCTTTTTACGACACAACCCATTACCATGATATTTTCCTGGTGTTCAGAACAAATGGTGATTACCCGTTCAGCAATTTTTATTGCCATTATGATATTATCGGACCAACGGGAAAGAAAGTTTCTGATCTTGAAAATATCGTCGTTTCGCGTAAGGATGGCAAATGGCTGGGTTCTGGAATGGGAGATCTGAGAAACTTTGAATTATTGATACAAAAAGATTTTATTGTCAGTGATACCGGGGTATATGAATTCAATATCCGGCAGTATATGCAGGTGCATAATCTTCAGGGTATCCGGGATATTGGGATCATGGTAAAAAAGGGCGATGAGATCATATAAAAAAGCATATTAATGAATTACGATGTAACGATCATTGGATCTGGACCTGGTGGCTATGTCGCCGCCATACGTTGTGCTCAATTGGGGTTAAAAACGGCTATCATTGAGAAATACAGTACGCTCGGGGGCACATGCCTTAACGTAGGTTGTATTCCTTCAAAGGCTTTGTTGGATTCGTCGGAGCATTACGATAACGCGCAGCATAAATTTGCTGAACATGGCATTAAACTGGATAATCTTTCCGTCGATCTATCTCAAATGATGAAACGCAAGGAAGGTGTTGTTCAACAGATGACCAATGGAGTTGATTACCTTATGAAAAAGAATAAGGTGGATGTATATACAGGCGTTGGTTCTTTCATTGATAAAAACACGATAAAAGTAAGTGGCAAGGAAGAGAAAACGGTAAAAACGAACAATGTCGTAATAGCCACGGGTTCAAAACCTTCTTCTTTACCTGGAATTGAAATTGACAAGAAAAGAGTGATCTCGTCCACTGAGGCCTTGAGCTTGAAAGAGGTGCCTGAACACCTGATCGTAATCGGTGGGGGAGTGATCGGCATGGAACTTGGCTCTGTTTACAAAAGATTAGGGGCAAAGGTATCTGTGCTAGAATTCATGCCTACACTGATAGCCGGAATGGATCTTTCCCTTGGAAGAGAATTGGGAAGGCTGGCAAAGAAAGGCGGTATGGAACTCTACCTCCAGCATAAAGTGACAAGTGTTGCAACCAAGGGCAAAAAGGTAACCGTAAAGGCGGAAGACAAGAAGGGCGCTGAGGTAATAATAGAAGGCGATTATTGCCTGGTCTCTGTCGGTCGAAAGCCATACACCGAAGGCTTAGGTCTCGAGAATATTGGCCTGAAATCTGACGAAAGAGGACGAATTGAGGTAGACGAACATTTGCGAACCAATGTGCCTGGTATTTATGCAATAGGCGACGTTGTTAAGGGCGCAATGCTTGCCCATAAAGCGGAAGAGGAAGGTGTATTTGTAGCAGAGACCATTGCAGGTATGCACGGGCATATTGATTATAACCTGATCCCGGGCGTGGTGTATACATGGCCGGAAGTTGCAAGCGTTGGAAAAACAGAGGATCAGCTTAAAGAGGCAAACATTCCTTACAGAGAAGGTAAATTCATTTTTAAAGCGAACGGTCGCGCAGTTGCAGGGATGGATCAGGATGGTTTTGTGAAAATACTCTCTCACCAGGAAACGGATGAGGTCCTGGGTGTACATATTATTGGACTTCGTGCCGCAGATCTGATCTCAGAAGCAGTCGTAGCAATGACATTCAGGGCAAGCGCTGAAGATATCGGGATGATCTGTCATGCGCACCCTACTGCTTCTGAAGCCACGAAGGAAGCGGCTTTAGCGGCTTCCGGCAGGGGAGCAATTCATGCCTAGCATGGATGTTTTGGCAATGTGAAGGACGTTGGCACAAATATTGGGCGACTCCAATACATGAAAAAGATACTACTAATTCTGTTAACGGGAATGCTGACGACTTCAGGATTCTCTCAATTTGCGCAAGAAGGAACTTCTGTCTTTTCTATTTCGGCTGGAAAAGCACTTGCAGGAGGGGTCACTATCAATGACACCACTTTGAACTACAGTCAGGATAACGGCCAGGTTATCTCGGCTGCCTATGATTTCTTTATGTCTGACCATTTTGCTGTCGGATTTCTGATCGCCAACCAGGTCGTTAATGTAAATGTAACTGATACTGCTATTGGGGGAAAAGAATTTCTTCTGGAAGAAGGTAAAGTTAACAGGTTGTATGTTGGCTTCAGAGGACAGTGGCATTATGGCAATGGGGAACATGTGCGCTTTTATTCAGGGTTCAGGTTAGGCCTTGTCAATTTTTCTTCTTACGGAGTCTCTCAAACATTTCCAGGAGAAGAGTCAAATATTGAACGAGACAATAACAGATCGCGTTATTCACTGGGTATTACGCCAATAGGAATGAACATCATTGTATCGGATAACT
>DJML01000127.1 GCA_002436505.1 Bacteroidetes bacterium UBA6491
ATGATTTAATGATTCCATGATTTAATGATTCCATGATTCAATGATTTAGAAGATCTAATCGACGTGGCTACAATACTGGTAAGTATCTTTTTAATTTCTGAAATCTTATCGATGAGGAGACCTGGGTCAGGATAGGTTTGACTTTTTTGACATAAATAAAGCCAGTATTCTGTCTCATCAGATTCTTTTAAAGCGATCATACATTTGGCGATAAAGTCCTTTTTGCCATGCACGTTTTGGGCTTCTCTCAAATTTGCACCAATAGATGTTCCGGATTTTAACACCTGACGAGCGATCACATACTTTTTACTTTTTTCCAGAGTTTCAGCATATTGTATAACAGCCAACGCAAAATCCAGACTCCGATCAAGGATGATGTTTCTTTTCATAGTTCGTTTCGCAATTCTATAATGAAACTTAAAGGCATCCAAGAGGTATTGGAGAAGGGTGATTAGAATTAATGGTACAATGATGNNCATCATTCCATGATTCCATCATTATAATGATTTACTTTTGCATTAAATGCCATTCATCACAGATCCATCTGACACCATCGTCGCGTTAGCAACTCCATCTGGAATAGGAGCAATAGGCGTGATCAGGGTTTCAGGTGACAATGCCATCGGGGTTGTTGATTCAGTGTTCTCGAAATACATCGGGAAGGAACCAGGGTATACCCTTCATTTCGGCTCGATAAGTGATGGTTTCAAGGTCCTTGATGAGGTGCTGGTGAGTATATTTCGAGGTCCGCGCTCATATACGGGGGAGGACATGGTAGAGATCAGTTGTCATGGTTCACCATTCATTTTACGCAAAGTAGTTGAATTACTTATCAGAAAAGGATGCAGACCGGCCAACCAGGGAGAATTTACCATGCGAGCGTTCTTAAACCGTAAAATGGACCTGAGTCAGGCTGAGGCAGTGGCTGATCTGATCGCTTCTGATTCAATGGCGGCGCATGATATGGCATTCAGGCAAATGCGTGGAGGCATCTCAAGGCAGATATCAGAGCTTCGTGAGAAGTTGATAAATTTCGCATCGCTAATAGAGCTTGAACTTGATTTCGGAGAAGAGGATGTAGAATTTGCTGACCGCAACGATTTGCGAAGTCTGATCTATGACATTCAGACAATGGTGGTCTCTTTACTGGAGACCTTCACCATGGGCAACGCATTAAAGGAAGGGGTCGCTACGGCAATTGTCGGCAAGCCAAATGCAGGTAAATCGACATTATTGAATGCTTTGTTAAAAGAGGAAAGGGCCATTGTTTCAGAGATTGCTGGCACAACGCGCGATACGATTGAGGAACAGCTTCACATAGGAGGTGTACTGTTCCGGTTCATTGATACGGCAGGGATAAGGGAAACTACTGACACTATTGAAAAGGTAGGAGTAGACCGGGCTCGTGCAAGCATCGAAAAAGCAGACCTGGTCATTTGCCTTTTTGATGTCTCTACCGAAACACCGGAAAGCATACACGACATTATTGCCTCAATACCAGAAGAGAAGATGATCCTATGTGCAAACAAATCCGACCTGGAAACGCGCCCGGATCGATGGAAGGATTTAAAGATATTGCCGATTTCCAGTAAAAAGCATGAGATATCAAACTTACTCAATGCACTAAAAGAAAGAGCAAATGAACTCAATCAGGGCAACAAGACATTGATAAACAATGCCCGTCATTATGAGGCCTTATCACAAACCTCAGAAGCCCTAAACAGGGTAATGGAGGGGCTCATGGAGAACCGCACTGGAGATCTGCTGGCATTTGATATCCGCCAGGCGCTGCATTTTCTGGGACTCATCACCGGTGAAGTAACTACAGAAGATTTATTAGGGAACATATTTGGAAAGTTCTGTATCGGAAAGTAACCAGCTGGTTTTTAGCCACTAAAGACTTTTAACCCTTTTATAAAAATTAATTATTTTGACACTAAAAGAAATATTACACAAGTTAGGATATGATCTGCCAAGCGTGTCCAAACCCGGTGGGAACTATACCTCGGTGAATGTCCGCGACAATATAGCCTACATATCTATACAGTTTCCTATATTGAATGAGGAATATCTCTATCAGGGCCGATTAGGAGAAAACCTCAGCACCGAAGAAGGATGTAAAGCGATGGAACTGTGTGCTTTAAACGTATTGGCTCAAATTGATTGGAATATTGATTTAGAAAAAGTGGTGGGATTAAATCACATCGACGCTTATTTTCAATCAGGAGAAAATTGGGACGATTCTCCACTGGTCGTTAATGGGGCATCCGATCTTTTTGTAAAAGTTTTAGGGGATAAAGGCAAACATGCAAGAGCTATTTTCGGGGTTGAAAGGCTTCCCAGATACTTCTGTGTTGGATTGACTGCATCCTTTACGATTACGAAGTAGTAATTACTAATTACTTGAATACAGAGAAAAGAAAAAGCTTTACTCGAGTTGATATATATTTTGTGTCATTAAAGAAACCACATTGACTTCTTTACATTTGGTTATTTATTCTTTAATTTTCAATCCAAAATCTCATTGGTATAATCATAGTTCCCTTCTCAACATCCCACAGAATAAGGAAACCTACTTTCTGTATTGGAAAGTAG
>DJML01000104.1 GCA_002436505.1 Bacteroidetes bacterium UBA6491
ATGGCATCAATTTCATCAATAAAGATGATACAAGGTGCTTTTTCCTTTGCCTGGCGGAAAAGGTCACGCACACGACTTGCTCCGACACCAACGAACATTTCCACGAAGTCTGAACCTGAAAGTGAGAAGAACGGCACACCGGCCTCGCCTGCAACAGCTTTGGCCATAAGTGTCTTTCCAGTTCCCGGAGGGCCCACCAGCAGTACGCCTTTAGGTATCTTTCCACCTAGATCAGTGTATTTTGAAGGATATTTCAGGAAGTCTACCACTTCCATAACTTCTACTTTCGCTTCTTCGAGACCGGCGACATCTTTAAAGGTAACATTAACCTTTGTGTCATTATCAAATAGCTGCGCTCTTGATTTTCCGATGTTAAATATTTGTCCTGCACCGCCTCCGGCTGGCCCCATCCTTCGCATCATAAAATACCAGAAGAGGATGAAAACGCCTATGATCAGCATCCATCTGAAAAGTCCGGAATAATCTTCCCTGTATACAGGATTTATCACCACTCCTTTCCCATCGTCTGCTTTCAGTTGGTTTGCCTCTACATCCTTTTTGAATTCAGCATAATCCCCTATTTCAGTAAGAATATAATCCGGATCATCCGGGCTTGAAAGAAGGCCTTTTCTTTCTGTTTTATTATGTGCCTCAAGATTCTTTGCAGAATCTGTCAAATGGATCTCTGCTGATTTCCTGTTAACAACATCAATGCTTTCAATTTCTCCTTTTTGAAGCATCTCAAGCATTTCGCCATACTTGATGTCCTTGCTCCCGCTCATAGAACTGATCCACAGCAACAGAAAAAAGACAGCAATTACTATGTAGATATAGTAAAAACTAAATTTCGGCGGCTTTGGCTTGCTGCCGTCCTGCGGATTTGATTTCCCTCCGGGGCGTATATTTTTATTATCTGCCATTCAGAATTTTTATCTATTTTACTTATTTGGGCAATAATTATACCACATTGCGGCAAAGGTACATTATTACAATTATCTGCCTGCTAAACAATTGAAATGCTTAAATAGTTGGCAAATCGGACGTATTGACAGTAATACCGGAACAGCAAATTCACTTTAACAGGTCAGTTGTCAGATTTCATTTATCAAAGATTGGACTAATTTTGCCAAAAAAGAACGGAACAATGTTTGGTAACTTACAATCTAAACTCCAGAAGGAACTACAGGAAATAAAAGACGCGGGACTGTATAAATCGGAACGAGTGATATCATCGCCACAGGGGGCTGACATTACGTTGTCAGACGGTTCCCATGTACTCAACTTTTGCGCGAACAACTACCTTGGCCTTTCCTCCCATCCACGGGTAACCGAGGCCGCTAAGAAAGCCATTGACTCTCATGGCTATGGCATGTCCTCAGTGCGTTTCATATGTGGAACTCAGGACATACACAAAGAACTTGAAAAGAAAATATCTGAATTCCTGGGAACGGAGGACACCATTCTTTATGCCGCAGCATTTGATGCAAATGGGGGAGTATTTGAACCACTGTTCGGGCCGGAAGATGCGATCATTTCTGACGCCCTGAATCATGCTTCAATTATCGATGGGATTCGGCTCTGCAAGGCTGTACGCTACAGATATGAACACAACAACATGGAAGACCTGGAACGTTGCCTGAAGGAGTCTCAATCGCAGGAGAACAGAATAATAGTAACGGACGGTGTTTTCTCTATGGACGGGACCATAGCCCAACTTGACAAAATTGTTGAATTGGCTGAAAGATACAATGCTTTGATCATGATCGACGAGTGCCATGCAAGCGGATTTGTTGGCAAAACAGGCCGCGGAACGCATGAATACAGGAATGTACTCGGAAAAATAGATATTATTACAGGAACTTTGGGTAAAGCTCTCGGCGGAGCTTCCGGCGGATTTACTTCCGGCAAAAAAGAAGTCGTTGAAATTCTTCGTCAGAGATCAAGGCCCTACCTTTTCTCTAACACATTAGCTCCCTCAATCGTTGGGGCTTCCATTGCGGTGCTTGATATGCTCAGCGAAACCACTGAACTAAGGGATAAACTGGAAAACAATACCAAATATTTCAGGGAAAAGATGACCGGTGCCGGTTTCGATATTAAACCTGGGATACACCCCATCGTTCCGATCATGCTTTATGATGCAAAACTTGCTCAAACGTTTGCAGAAAGACTGCTGACACAAGGTATTTATGTGATCGGATTTTACTTTCCGGTCGTACCAAAAGGTCAGGCCAGGATCCGGGTACAGATATCTGCAGCACATGACAGATCACATCTTGACAAAGCTATTGAGGCATTCACTTCGATCGGCAAAGAACTGGAGGTGATTAAATGAACATAGATCTTACAGGTTATAATGCTCTGGTAAGCGGAAGCACACAGGGAATTGGACGTGCCATAGCTGCACAATTTGCTGAGTCTGGCGCTGCAGTCACTTTAATGGCCAGAAATGAAGGCAGCTTGAAGCAGGTTCTTGAGACGCTGCCTTCTCCGGGCGGAGCGATCCACAGTTATATCGTAGCTGATTTTTCAGATCCGCAGGGTGTAAAAAAGGCCTTACAAATGCACCTTGCCGGTAAAGCGATCCACATTGTCGTAAATAATACCGGTGGACCACCGGCAGGTAAAGCGATCGATGCAAATATTGAAGAATTCAGACGGGCATTCGAGCAACATTTGATTTGCAATCAGGTCATTTGTCAATTTGCCGTTCAAGGAATGATAGAATACGGATACGGCCGGATCATTAATGTTATTTCTACTTCCGTAAAACAACCGTTGAACAACCTGGGAGTTTCCAATACCATAAGGGGGGCTGTTGCCAACTGGTCAAAAACACTGGCAAACGAACTGGCTCCAAACGGAATTACAGTGAACAATCTGCTACCAGGTGCCACAGAAACTGAAAGGTTGACAGGCATCCTGAAGAATAAATCTCAGCAAAGCAACATCTCTGTTGATGAAGCCAGAGTGCAGATGCTAAAAGCAATCCCCGCCGGCAGGTTTGGTAAACCCGAGGAATTGGCGTATGCCGCTGCTTTCCTGGCGTCTCCCCTTGCTTCCTATATAACTGGGACTAACCTGGTGATCGATGGCGGCAGAACCTCTTCTCTATAATGAAACAATGGATATCAGCCATAAGGCCACGAACGCTACCCCTTGCAATATCAGGCATACTGATGGGAACTTATCCTGCTATCCTGAATGGGTTTTTCAGGATCGAAATCTTTATCCTGGCTTTATTCACTTCAGTACTGTTGCAGATCCTGTCTAATCTTGCAAATGATTACGGGGACTTCATTAAAGGGACTGATACTTTAAGCAGCAGGTCCGACAGGGCATTAGCGTCCGGCAGCATTGATGCAGGTAGCATGAAAAAGGCACTGATCATCGCGTCTGTAATTACATTTGCGGTCGGTCTGGCATTACTGATCGCAGCATTCGGAGAGATCAGCACAGCTTTCTGGGTTTTACTAGTACTCGGATTATTGTCAATCGGTGCCGCAGTAAAATATACTGTCGGTAAAAAAGCATACGGATACCATGGATTAGGGGACATAGCGGTTCTTGTTTTCTTTGGATATATCGCTGTTTGCGGATCATATTTTTTGTATTGCAGTGACTGGGAGAGTGTCTGGGAAAACGCGTTTCTGCCTGCAACAGGACTTGGTCTTTTTTGCGCAGGTGTTTTGAACATCAACAATATCCGTGACATTAATCCTGATCGTATGAATGGGAAGCGAACGGTTGCTGTGATACTTGGAAGAAAGGGTGCTTTGTTATACCAGACCGCTCTTGTGTTTTTCGGATTTCTTGCATTTTACCTTCAATGGCAATCTGCTCCTGAAAAAACAGGTTTATTGATGCTGATGCTATTGCCGGTTTTTATGGTTCACACATATCGCCTTGCAAAGACACCAGAAAATGATGTCGCAACACATCACAGATCATTAAAACTATTTGTACTCCTGGTTTTAGCCTTTGTATGTCTTTATGGCATCCTTATCTTATCGTAATGGAGCAGATAGAAATTATTAAGCGAAATATCAGGTTCCTCAAACCGGCCAAAACGTCCAGGAATGTTTTCTCGCATCGAGAGATCAACTATTTAATGGTCAGGGACAAAAACGGTTTGACCGGGATCGGGGAAGCTTCTCCTCTTTCATATCTGAGTGTGGATGACCTTGAGGATTACGATATCATATTACAGGGATTTATTGATCTGATCAATGATGGTTTGGATTGGCGTGAACTGGACCTGATTTCTTTCCCCTCTATCAAATTCGGACTGGAGGTTGCCTATCTGGACCTGAAAAACGGTGGCAGGCGCATGTTATCGGATAATTCCTTTGTAAAGGGTAAACCGATACCTATCAACGGATTGATATGGATGGATGACATATCATCTATGCGTGCTGCGGTTGATGACAGGATCATGGAAGGATATGATGTCATTAAATTAAAAATTGGTGCACACGATTTTGATGCAGAATGTATTCTGCTTGAGAATATCAGAAAAAAACACCCTGCGGGAAATATAAGTATCCGTCTTGACGCCAACGGTGCATTTGAACCTGACGATGCTTTACTGAAATTGAAAGAATTAGCCCGGTTCGGCATTCATTCCATTGAACAGCCTATCCAAGCCGGCCAGGTGGATGAAATGGCTAGAATTTGTACTGACACTAAGATCCCCATAGCCCTGGACGAAGAGTTGATTGGGATAGATGTGAGGGCAGGAGCTAAACTTCTGTCGGAAATAAAACCTGCGTATATAATCCTGAAACCCAATTTGATCGGAGGACTTGAAGCCTCAGAAGCCTGGATCAAATATGCTACAGACTCGAACATTGGATGGTGGGCAACGTCTGCTTTGGAATCAAACATAGGATTAAATGCAATTGCACAATGGGTCTCGAAATATGAACCGGTTATACCGCAGGGCCTTGGAACCGGCAGTCTTTATAGCAACAACATCAATTCTCCGCTTGAAGTACAGGGCGGTTATCTCAGATACAACAGATCACTTACGTGGGAAAAAATAAGTCCCGAAAGGGAACAACCTGACGGGACTTAATATTTTATATTACAAATAGTAATTATTGAGTAACGTATCTCACCGGCAAGCGGAATCTCATACGTACCGGGCGGTCTCTTTGTTCAGCCGCTTCCCACATTCCACTCATCTTCAGAACGACGTTTATTGCTTCTTCTTCAAGTCCGAAGCCAATGGGACGACTTAATATCTTAATTGAACTTCTTTTAATAGAACCATCAGGTTCAACAACAAATTCAACTGTAACCCTGCCATCGATGCCCTCTTCAACTGCGATAGGAGGATAAACAAGGTTATTGGCAATAAACTGGTTCATATCACCTTTAAATTTCGCTTTTTTGGACACATCCCAGCTTTCAAAAACCTCTCCGGAGTTATCAATATCATCCGGTGGAGGGGGTGGTGGCGGGACATATGCTTCCTCGTCGTCTTCTGTACTTTTGATTTCAGGTTGTGGCTCAATTTCTACCTCATCCTCAACAACCTCCAGAATAGGTGGCTGTTCATCCGGTGGGGGTGGTGGCTTATCCTGGATCGTTTGTTCAACGTCAATCTCATCTTCAGAATATTCGAAGTCGACAGAAGCACTTTGGTCTCTGTCATACTGCTTATAATGAAGAATACCGAGAACCAAAGCCAAAGAGAGCGATAAACCTGCCAATGAGAATATCGTACGATATCTTCGCAGATCAACCTCAGGATTCTTTTTAATTTCCATTACAGTTTTCTATAGTTCAAAATTAGACAATATCAGTCATTAATACCTAAAGCATAGGAAAAGGTAAATATTTTATACCTGCCTCTTTTGCAAAGTCATAAATAATCCGGCAATTGTAAGACCGATGAAGCTACCTGCGGCATCGGCCATTATATCTAGAAACTCGAAATTTCTGCCAATCGACATAGCGCCTTGAATTATTTCTAGTAAAGATCCGTATAAAACAGTTACCAACAACGTAATAATAAACCAATGTCCGGTTCTGTTTGACATCCGTCCGGACAGCTTCGTATATAGAATGGCGAGGATTGACAAGATAGCATAGGCTACCAGGTGCCCCATTTTATCTGAAAATTTCAGGGAAATATCCGGCATTTTATTTGCCGGCCAAATACTGACCACCAAAATTGCACCAGCCCACAGGACCAGCAGCAACAAAGCAGTAAACTTCTTCTTATTATAATCCAATAGATGCCTTATATGCAGCAGCATCCATAAGACCGTCAACCTGAGAAGCGTCGGACATTTTTATTCTGATCATCCAACCTTCGCCATATGGGTCTTCGTTCACCTTCTCAGGCGATCCTTCCAAACCTTCGTTGGCTGTAAGAACCTCACCATCCAGTGGCATATAAAGATCCGAAACAGTTTTAACGGCTTCAACCGTACCAAAAGCATCTCCGCTGCTTAGTTCATCACCTACAGTTTCGATCTCCACAAATACTACATCGCCCAGTTCACCCTGTGCAAATTCTGTAATGCCTACAACGGCTTCGTCACCTTCAACGCGGACCCATTCGTGGTCGCTGGTGTATTTAAGTTCTTCAGGAAAATTCATCATTTAAATTATTGGATGCGATTTAAATAAAATATTTCAATTGTTAAAGTAATCCGTAAAAAATCAGGAGGAAGTGGATGCGGTCACATCTTTAATTTTGGTTCTCTTATCGCAAACCATGTTAAAAAGGGTCGAAAGTTTATCCTTCGCCTCCATTCGTTCGACAATAAAATCAACGAAACCATGTTCCTGTAAAAATTCACTTCGCTGAAATCCTTTTGGCAGATCCTTACCGATGGTCTCCTTTATAACACGGGGACCCGCAAAACCTATCAGGGCATTTGGTTCAGCCACATTGAAATCTCCAAGCATAGCAAATGAAGCGGTAACTCCCCCTGTGGTAGGGTCTGTAAGATACGACACATAAGGAATACCATCTTTTGCAAGCAAGGCCAGTTTGGCGGACGTTTTTGCCATTTGCATCAATGAAAATGCGGCTTCCATCATTCTTGCCCCGCCTGACTTGGAAATAATTACCAACGGTGCTTTATTTTCCCTGGCATGATCTATGGCACGTGCTATCTTTTCACCGACAACTGACCCCATGGAACCTCCAATGTATGAGAAATCCATGCAAGCGATCACTACCTTTCTTCCATTTATCCTGCCATAGGCTACTGCGACAGCATCTTTCAATCCGGTTTTCTTATTCGCTGCCTTTATCCTTTCCGGATAGGGCTTGGTATCGGAAAAAGCCAGCGGATCGGCTGATTCAATATTGGTGTACAGATCAGTGTATTTGCCATCATCATAGAAGATCTGGAAATACTCATCTGACCCTATTCTTTCGTGATACCCGCACTCAGGGCACACCCACATATTCAGTTGAAAATCTCTTGTTGAAACAGCAGCTTTGCAATTAGGGCACTTGTACCATAATCCATCAGGGGTTTCCTTTTTATCCTGCGTTTTTGTGAGAATACCTTCCTTAACACGCTTAAACCAACTCATATCAATAATTAACTTCTAATGAAGAAGACAGGATGCAATTTAAGCAATTGTTACATCCTTATTCAAATATACGTCTTGAATGGCATTCAGCAATTCCACACCCTCCGCCATTGGTTTCTGGAAAGCTTTTCTACCTGAGATAAGGCCGGTACCCCCTGCACGTTTATTGATAACGGCCGTTTTCACTGCCTGTGCAAGATCGTTTTGTCCTGATGCTCCACCGGAGTTTATCAAACCAACCCTCCCCATATAACATCCTGCGACCTGGTATCTGGTGAGGTCTATCGGATGGTCAGAGGTAAGTTCAGAATATACCTTACCGTGTGTTTTACCGAAAGAAAGGGCATTGAATCCGCCGTTTGTTTCAGGTAATTTTTGCTTAATGATATCCGCCTGAATGGTTACACCCAGATGGTTTGCCTGGCTGGTAAGATCCGCGGCTGTATGATAATCAATGCCGTCCTTTTTGAAATTGCTGTTTCTAAGGTAGCACCACAGAATTGTTGCCATCCCAAGTTCGTGTGCTCGTTCAAAAGCCTCTGCAACCTCCACTATCTGACGTTCAGATTCTTCTGAGCCAAAGTAGATAGTAGCACCTACGGCAGTAGCTCCTAATTTCCACGCTTCCTCTACAGTACCGAACATGATCTGATTGTAAGTATTCGGGTAAGTGAGAAATTCATTGTGATTGATCTTTACAATGAAAGGTATCTTATGCGCATATTTACGTGATACATTTGCCAGAACACCGAATGTTGTAGCTACAGCATTACATCCGCCTTCTATTGCAAGTTTAATAATGTTCTCAGGGTCAAAATAATCCGGATTTGGAGCGAATGATGCACCAGCAGAATGCTCAATCCCCTGGTCTACAGGTAAAATTGAAAGATATCCGGAACCTGCCAGTCTTCCGTGATTGTAAATACTTGCAAGGCTTTTCAAAACCTGTGGATCACGGTTAGACATCCCCCATACCCTGTCCAAATGATCTGCACCAGGTAAGTACAGCCGGTCCCTTGAAATAGTTTTTGATTCGTGTCCGAGAAGGTATTCTGCCTCTTCTCCTAACAATTCGCTGATATTTGCTGTATTCATTTTAATTGATCTTCGCTATTATTCCATTGCCGTAAGGTATTGCACTTGAAGTCCTTATTGATCAAAATAATGAGACTCGCAGCAAATACATGTACCGCCATATAATTTTAACGGGGCAAAAGTAGTATATTTTAAACCCAATTCATGCAAATCTATTGCGTTATATAGCACCGGTATGTTTTAACTTTGCAAATGGAGTAACTAATGGCTGAAGTAACAATTAACGTCAAGAAAGTAATTTCCGGGAAGGAACTTGAACAAGTTTTTGAGATCCGGAACCAGGTGTTCGTTGTTGAACAACATGTGGACCCTGATCTGGAATACGACGGTTTTGAAGAAACCTCAAACCACTTTTTAGCTTTGGTAAATGATACACCCGTTGGCACGGCAAGATGGAGACGAACACCTAACGGAATAAAACTTGAACGATTTGCCGTTCTTGATGAATACCGTAATAAAGGGGTCGGGTCAGCCCTTGTCACTGCTGTATTAAAAGACCTTCCTGACATTGACAATGTATATCTTCATTCACAGACCCATGCCGGAAACCTGTATCGCAGGTTTGGATTTGTGGTGGAAGGTGACACATTTGAGGAAGCAGGGATATTACATTTCAAAATGGTGCTTAGCGTATAAATGAATAGAACGTTCCGACTTCTGGTGATATTTATCTTTTCATCTCTGACTACCTCTGTTTTTGGTCAGCAGTTACTTACCTATGAATTTGACACCACACTCTACGGTGTCAGATTAAAATTCACTGCAATACACAGTTCACGATATGTCTGCAGTGTTGCTGTTAATAAAGCGATCATTGAGTATGGGCGGATCAACCGACTCATGTCAGAGGAAAACACGAACAGCGAGATCCATCGAATTAATGTTAACGCTGGTTTTCAACCGGTCAAAGTCCCAAATGAAGTATATGATCTGATCTACCGCTCGCTAAAACTTTCTGAACTTACCAATGGTGCATTTGATATTACCACAGCAGTGTTGCTTCGGCACTACAACTCACTAACCAGAAAACCTGGATGGAATGACACCGTTTCAAATTATCTGCTGACAAAAACCGGGCATGAAAATATCGTGTTAAACAATGCTGAACTTACTGTATACCTTAAGCAAAAAGGAATGATGATCAGCTTAAGAAATATCATGAACGGTTATGCCATGAACCGGATGAAAGAAATACTCAAGGTTTACAAAATAAATTCAGGAAGCATTTTCATTGACCGTCAGGTGTCATCCTGGGGAAACCCGATAAATGAAAGAGAATGGGTGTTTGGAGCTCCGGACCCTTTCATTGACAACGACAATCTCAAGTTGTATAAATTGAACAATTTGTCCATGTTCTCAACCATTACGGTCACAAAAAAAAATGAGATCAATGCGGTGCAAAAATCAGTCGGGATGCACCCTAAAACAGGACTGCCTGTGAATGAAGTTAAAGGGGTCACCATAATTTGCCCTGACGCAGAAATAGCGGATGCAATCGCATACTCTGTAGCTATACTTGGTGTTTCTCAAGGATTGAAACTGATCGATCTTCTTGAAGGTGTTGAAGGCATCATCGTGGATAATAACAGGCAACAATATGTCTCTAAAAACATTGAACAACTGATTGTTCCGTGGGTGAACAAATAGATTTTTATAAATTCGCTCTCATTCAGTATTTGTCTTCCTCAGATTTAACATCTCTTCAGCGTCTATGACAATAGAAATCATGTTTTGTCGTTGTAAATGACAAGAGATCGCATGAAGTTTTTGAAGCACCCTGTTGGCACAGTTGTTTATGGAATCTTATTTGCTTTATTGTTCTATCATAAGTCCCCAGGACTTAATCTTTTGCTTTTTGAAATACCATTGATGCTATTCATCGCAGCAGGGAACAAGCAGCTTTTCAGTAAAGGCCCCTTTGGCATGGTCTACTTTGGCACGGCCCTGTTAATAATAGCTTTTGCAATTCATGGTTCAACCTTTACAATGGCTATCCATTTGCTTTCTTTGCTGACACTTACCGGGATGGCTATTTTCCCGCATGCAAAGACAATATTCTGGCCTTTTTTAAGAGGTTTCTTCCATCTGATACTAACCCCTTTTTATATGGTACAGCGATACAGGGAAACCAGGATCAATGAAAAAGCAAAAACGCTGGCACAATCAACCGTTCGCTATGTGTTTGTACCATTAGGCGCTATGATGGTGTTCTCCGCACTTTACGCCTTCGCTAACCCCATTTTCTCTGACGGGATGACCCACGGACTATCATGGATTTCTAATTCGGTCTTCGCCATAATCCCACCCTTAAATATTGAATTCCTTATTCTGTTCATATTTGGATGCTGCATAACAAGCTTATTTGTATTCACAGAGATTGGACTGAAAATATGTTCACGCATGGAAACCGGAAGATCCGACCAGCTCAGTAGTTCACGATCAAGCAATAGCTTAAATCGTGACAAGGAATACAAAATGGCCATTATTATCCTTTTAGTGCTCAACTTGCTGATTGCCTTTATGAATATCTCCGATATCCGTTTTGTATGGATAGATTTCACATGGACCGGTGAACATTTGAAGACATTCGTTCATGAAGGAACATATGCCCTTATTTTATCAATTTTAATTTCAATGGCTCTTGTTGTTTATTTCTTCAGAAAAGATCTGAATTTTTATAGGAAAAGCAAACAACTTCGTCTACTTGCCAATCTCTGGATCATTCAAAACGCCATCCTCGCTATTTCTGTCATGATACGGAACTACCATTACATCCATTACTTTTCACTTGCATACAGAAGGATAGGAATGGTCTTTTTTATCCTGTTAGTCATATACGGATTATTTACAGTCTGGATCAAGATCAACAAGCAAAGATCCATCTTCTATCTACTTCGGGTAAATGCTGCATCCGTTTATATTGCATTGCTGATAATGGCCCTTATTCCGTGGGACAATGTAATAGCAAAGTATAATCTGCACAACTACAATAAAGGATTTGTCCATCTTGAGTTTCTGGCAACATTATCGGACAAAACACTCTATACGCTTGAGGCAAGTGACGAAAGGCTGAATGAGATCAAATACATTCAGGACACTAAATTCGACTACGAGGAAGATTTTATAAGTGCAGAAGAATACAGTGCAATAATCCGGACCAGACAAAAAGCATTTGATCGCAAAATGGAACGATTACATTGGTTATCCTATAATCTTATGGAATACCTTGCCTGGAGCAGATTATCAGAGAACATTCCTTGAGATTTCAAACCCATTCAGATCTTCTTACAATTCAGGATGTTGATCTGTCCTGTTATCGGTTTTTTCCAGTGAAGCATCTTCCTTGTTTCGATCATGCAATTCTTTCCTGTACTTAAGGGTGTTGTTCAGCAAATACAATCCAATCAATATTAGAACGATATCGATAAGGATCAACCATTCGATCCAATCAAGGCCAAATGTTATTTGTGGAGTTCCAAGATGAATCATGCATTCCAAATTTAGCCAAATCCCATGAAGATCACATATCAGGTTTTCTACATTAATCTCTCAGCAAAGTAATTGACCCGGTCATCCGTTTATTGGTATTGCCTGACCTTTCTGTAAGATCCAGTATATAAAAATAGGTGCCGGACGGGTATTCTGCATATGTTTTCGAATCCGTTCCATCCCAGCATTCTGAAGGATCGTCCGACTCATAGATCAATGTGCCCCATCGGTTATAGATCCTTAATTTGAACCCATAGCATTGCGCATCAACATCAATTCGGTAGCACGGATTAAAATCATCGTATCCCGGGGTAAAGATATTGGGGATGAAAAGTGCAGTATCAGGAGAGGTTTTTACCAGTATCTTATTGATAAAGGTGCTTCGACATGACAATGAATCATTTACTGTAAGTGTGACGGTGTACAGCCCGTCCTTTTCATAATTAATTTGTGGATCTTTCTTCTTGGAGGTCTGTCCATTTCCAAAATCCCACTTGTAGGTCTGTGCATTTAAGGAAAGGTTCCTTATGGACACCTTACCGGTACAGTAGTCTGTTTCGGAGAAAAAGCCCGCCACCGGTCGCACTTCAACAACCACCTGTCTATCAAGGGTATCAGCAATATTGCAGGAAGCTGTATCAATGGCTATATATCTGAAAGAATACTTTCCGGCAGAGTCGTAGGTAAATGAATTCATCGTCGTATCCTTATGAACCGTTCCTTCGCCGAAGGACCAAATATTGCTTTTATAGGACGGTATCCCTGAGAATCGAACGCGCAACGGAGCACAGCCGGTCAAAGGTGATAACTTTAGGTCGGCACTCACTTTATTTTTAGGGTCAAATTTCACTGTCATTCCGGAAGTGTCCTCACAACCATACTGGTTCTTAGTGATAAGTTGGATCGCAAAAGAACCCGAATCATTGAATTTAACTTTTGGATCGGCATCGCTTGAATTCGGAATAGTGACATCGCCAAAGGACCAGTTATACGATGTTGCCCCGGTGGACCTGTTTACGAAAACGGCGTTCCCGTCACAATCAAGCGAATCAAGGATAAAGTCTGATTCCGGCAGTTCCCTTATAAAAATAAATTTCGTGATCGTATCAAAGCACTCCCTCATATAAGGCCCTCTCGGGACATAGGTTGGCCTGTACAGAACACTGTACATTCCCGGCTTGGTGAACTTGTATTTCCCATTCTGCTGACTGGTGATCACAGTGTCCCCGTTACTGATGTACCATTCAAAGTTCCTGTAAGTTGGGTCAGACCGGTCAACAAAGGTGACCACTTCCCCTACGCAGGCTTCAGTGGGCAGATCAAAATCCGCGGACGGTACCGGAACAACGACCACTCGTCTAATTGGGTAAGGAACAATGGTTGTGTCAGGGAAAAAGCTTTGACAGAACCGGATCTCATTGTTGTCTGGATTTACGACACTGTCAGATCCATAAAGATAAATGTAATATGTTCCCGGAGTAGTGTAAGTAAATGTGACATTGGAATCCGAGCTTGTAGAAAGTGTCGAATTATTCTGGTCGCCAAAGTACCAGATATAATTACTTACATTTCTTGATGTATTATCGAACTCAACCGTAAATGGGGCGCAACCAACCGTATCGGAGACAATATCAAATGACGGAACGGGTCCGTCAACGATCAGCGTAGCCCTGGAAGTATCCACGCAGCCGTTAGCCGATCTGATTACATGCGTTATTTCGTACTCTCCAAATATGCTGTAAAAATGAAAAGGGTCCTTTACAAAACTTGGTGCCCGTCCATCTCCAAATAGCCATTTGTGCTGAATGATCGAATCGTCGGCCGAAATGGTTATGGAGGAATCAAAAAACTGGACTGCATCATCACAAACGACTATGCCTTTAATTTCTTTTATCCCGGATTTTGATCCGCCTACATAGATCTTCTGAACTGCTGTATCCCGGCAACCGTCCCTATCAACCGACGCCATTCGTATCGTGTAAATACCTCTTTGGGAGTAACTTATCGTAGGTTTCGGACCGGTCGTTGCAAATCCGCGACCATCATCGAGGTCCCATACGAGTAGTTCAGGTTTGGAAGCGGAAGTATCTCTCCATGGTCGTCCGAGCTGATCATCCCAGTAAAAAAGGCTGTCAAAGATCACCTGTTCGAAATTAATACACACCGATGTATCAAAATTCATACTGTTCTGGTATCCGACATTATCCTTGAAGAGGGAGCTTGCGCTGCAGCCGTTGTCTGTTGCAAGTGTAATATGCATCTCAAACTCAATGGCATCCTTATAAACATGTGATCCTCCGGGCAGGGAATCATAATTATCAGGCATTATTGTGGTGTCGATGATTCCATCGCCCCAATCCCAGAAAATATACCGAACAAAATCCTGTGTCGGGTAATCCAGTTTCACATCACCTGCGGCCGGAACACATGTTTCAACTTTAAAAGTGAAAGATGCTTTAGGTGTTGGTTCAAGTTTGAACCAGTTATGGTACCAGAATGTATCAATGCAGAAATTACTACTGTCAATGTAGTAATCACTTGAGTCGCAAGACCTGTATACTGTGTCGGAACCATTTATTATGGAGATGCCAACTGTAACCCATCCGTCTGGATGGCAGGTTGAACTATAAAGGCGCAAGCTGCTCCAGTCATAGAACTGATCTTTACCACAAAGCGAATCAAAATTTATATAGGTCTTTCGATCGCCACATTCAGGCTTAAGAAAGACCACGCCATCATCAGGGCCTATTCCTTCGCATAATTTCTTCGCTGTGAAACGATAGTCCTCTTTTTCAGTGAAACCAAAGACCATTCTAACAGATGTAGAATCAACACATCCGTTGGTGTGATCATAAGCGATCAATTTTGCAAACGTGCAGGAATCATTGTTATACAGATGCTGAGCCTTTTCGCCCCACCAGTAGTTACAATTGTTATAAACAGGTGCTGGTTGATAGAGGTTGGTCGTGCACTGGGGGCTGATGGAATCACCGAAATTCCAGAAATACGATTGAGAATCAGATCGATAGATAGTGGATCTCTGACAAAAGAATACGGTATCGTCAGGGATGCACTGGAAACGGTTCAAGGCCAATGGGGTTGATTTCACCCCGATCGACCTAACGGTGTCCCTGTACACCTTCACGCACTGGTCATCTCTTACAGTTAAGTTAATGTAGAATACGCCTACATCAGGAGGGAAAAAAGAGATCTCATGAAATTCACTTAAAAAATCTCCGTATTTACCTGACGAATCAAAGTATGACCAGTTGTACTTATACCTGGAATCAGGGGTCTGTGAATAATTGAATTCAAAAGGATAACACTGTGCATCAAAAGAATCTTCCAGAACATCTATCTGAACATCAGGCAAGCTGATGAAAAAACTTTCGGTGGTCTGATTGAGGCATCCGTCAACTGTTCTGGTGATCAACCGGACATCAACAAGGCCATCCTGCGTATACTTATGGCATGTTTTGAGAAAATTTACCGTATCGATACTTCCATCGTCAAAATCCCAGCGAAAATAGGCTACAAGGGGATTAATACTCGAAGAGTCACTTTCAAAACACAAAGTATTACCGTCACACTGACGGGTCGTGCTCTCAAGATAAAAGCTGGGCTTATAATCCGGGAAAACCTCAACATCCAGTTCCTTGAATTCGCTGCAACCTTTTTCGTTCGTTGCTTCTATGGTTATGGTGTATTTACCTGCAACCAGATATTTATGACAGATGTTGCCATTGGTAGGATTCAATGTTTCTGTCTTGTTGCCGTCACCCCATAGAATATCTCTCCTTGTAACTTTTACACCTGTACTCCCGGGTTTGGTCGCATCGGTCAAACAAACCAGGTTATCCTTGACACAAAAATTTGACGTTGAAGACACCGACACTGAAATTTTAGGAGGATCATGAACATATATATCTTTGGTAACAACACACCCTCCACCTCCAGCAAAGGACACGGTAGCTTTAACTGTTTTACTGCCAATGGCGATATATCTGTGAAAAGGGTTGATCTGGCTGCTGCTGTTACCATCTCCAAAATCCCAGCTGATGGATGAAACGGTAGACGTTGACTGTACGACAAATCCAATCGGTTCATCCAGGCATACGGTTGAATCCGAAAGTATAGCGCACTGGCCGAATGCATTACTGCAATACAGTGACAACAGCACTGACAGAAATAATAATCCCTTTCTCATATTGCGACAATCAGACCAAAGCACATGTTACAGACCTGTAACATGGTAAAGGTAAAAATTATCTCAACATAATAGAACTATTTTTAGCCTAAGAGCCGCATTTTGACCAAAATATGGGATGCCGAAGTTTGTGCCAATATTTCGAAGGAACCGTAGTAACGGTTAAACATCAGGAAGACTCATATTGATAGAACTCTTCTTGTTTTACGATTTCAGCTGATTCAATAAATGTAGAAATTATACGTTTAGCATCTTCTAACTCAAAGTCAGGATTCGATATGACACAACGTATCCATATTTTATCAGCAATGTTCGTAAAGTTGAAAAGGATTCGTCCTTCATTGAATATCTCGTCCCGGATGTGCTGGTTAAGTTCATCAGTAACTTCCTCTGGCACATCCCCTTTGTACCTGAATAGGACAATTGGAGATTCAGGGTAGTTATACAGTTCAAGGTTTTCTTCCTGTTCTACCAAATCGGCCAGTATGCGTGCACCATTCATTAATTTATCAACTCTCTCTCCAAATCCTTCAAGGCCATCTTTTTTCAATGCTGCCCATAGTTTTAATGCATCCACTCTCCTGCCGCATTGTATCGACTTCTGCCCCATGTCAATATCAGCATCCTGTTCATGGAACAAATAATCCGCATCTACAGAAAATGTTTCGTTTAAAACACCGTTTTCCTTTGTTAAAACAACTGAACACACCAGGGGTATTCCACTTATCTTATGCAAATTCCATGATACAGAATCCGCAAGATCGATCCCTTTAAGCATTTTTCTTCTTTCTTTCGAAAACAGCAACGAACCACCGTAAACAGCGTCTACGTGAAACCACATACTGTATTTATCTGCGATGGCCGCAACCGCAGGAAGGTCATCAAAGAATCCCGCTATAGTTGTGCCTGCAACACCAACTACCATCATCGGATGCATTCCCTGATCAATTGCAGATTCAATCTCAGATTCCAGTTCGTCAGGTATTATCTTTCCTTCATCGTCCGATTTGACCTTTATAACGGCCTCGTGACCAAAGCCAAGAAAGATGGCACCTTTCTTGAAAGAATAATGCGCCTGTTCCGAAATGAAGATCGCTGGTCGCTGACCATCAGGTATCCCCTTTGCCGAAGATTCCGGATATTTATTGTTTCTGGCAAATACAATGGCTTCCATGTTTGAGATACTTCCACCAGGGGTAAGCACCCCATCTCCACCATCTTCCCAAACAAGTGAGCTCAGTTCCCTGACACATTCCATTTCCATCAATGTCAGTAAAGGAGCAACTTCATAAGTATACATCGAAGTATTTA
>DJML01000083.1 GCA_002436505.1 Bacteroidetes bacterium UBA6491
GGTTGAAATATCTGTCAGTATGGTATTCTCATTAACTTCCAAAGACGTTTTAGTCGCCACAAAGTCAGCTACAGGAATCAGGTTATCGATTGTGACCGCCCGTATAACATTGTAATATATATCTGTCACATAAAGTGTATATCCGCCATCATAGGCTACCTCTCCTAATCTTCCAAATCGAGCATCCGGACCTACGCCATCTTTATTTCCAGCACTTGTGGCACTTCCGGCAAAGGTAAATACTGTATCATTTGGAATATCTATGACACGGATCGTGCCTTCATCAGCGACGTAAATAAGGCCGTTTACGACAGCGATACCTCTTGGTGCACGGAACCTTGCCTGATCCAAGGTACCATTTGTAATTGAAACACTGCCTGATTTTCCGGCAACTGTCGTGGTTTTTCCGGTTATGATATTCAGCATTCTGACACTTGAGTTGCCAAAATCAGTGATCACAATATTATTGGCATCATATTCAGCAACGCCATACGGTAAGCTATAGGTTGCGGCTGTACCCATCCCGTCACTTGAACCTGCCGTGCCTGATTGGCCCGCTATTGTACTCACCACTGCTCCTGCTGTCATTTTTCGGATCATATGATTACCGAAATCGGTGACGTAGAAATTGCCGTCTGATGCAAGGACTATGCCTTTTGGCGAATTAAATCTAGCCGCTGTTCCGGTACCGTTTTTATCACCAGAAGTACCAAAATTTGAGACCGGTGCTGCTCCGGCAAAAGTAGATGCGATCTGTCCACTGCCAATGCTGCCAAACTTTGTCAGTTTGCGAATCGCATGGTTTTCTGAATCAACGATAAATGCATCTCTGTTAGCATCACAAACTACGGATGTTGGTGCATAATATGCAGCAGCATTGCCCGTTCCGTTTTTATATCCCAGGGAAAAGGATGCATCTCCCTGTGCTCCGGACCTGTTATAGACCGTGGTCCCTTTAATTAGTCGAATCTTGTTCCTTTCAGCAACGTACATGTTGCCATCAGAGTCCCAACCAATGCCACTTGGTTCATAAAAATGTGCCTGATCTACACTAATGGAAGAATTGTCGACGTTTTCCCAGGGGTTACTTGTATTCTCTACACCTGCGAAGGTCGTAACCGTTTGAGCATTTGTGTAAATGGCACCAAAAAGCACCATAAAAAAGGTTAAAAATAAATTTCTCATATGCAATTTCATTACTTTATCGAACCAAATTTAAGCAATTTGAAAGACAACTCCATTTTCACATGCTGGTCTAAGGAGAGAAGGACAATGAATTATTAGAACCGAACATAGTGTTCGGAGAATCTGACAGGTATCTATTTCGACGCCTGGTTCAGGTAATTGGTGATAAAAGTATTCACAGAGTTCTCAATTGTTTCTGTGATATTGCTGTAAGACCTCTTAACAAATTGTTCCCCTGTTATTTGCTCATACAGTTCAATGTAGCGGTTAACGACAGTCTCAATAAAGTCCTGGGTCATTTCTGGTATCACTTCACCTTCCCTGCCCTGAAAACCCTGTTCAATAAGCCACTCCCGAACAAATTCCTTTGACAACTGTCTTTGCTTACCGCCTTTGGCCTGTATCTCTTCGTAACCTTCCTTATAGAAGTACCTTGATGAATCCGGTGTATGGATCTCGTCTATCAGGTAGACCTTTCCATCTCTTTCACCAAATTCATATTTAGTATCTACTAATATCAGTCCTCGTTCTTCGGCGAATCGCGTTCCGGCTTCAAACAGCTGCATCGAATAACTTTGAATTTTATCCAACTGCCTCTTTTTCAATACCTTTTGCTCGTGAAGTTCTTTCAAGGAGATGTCAGTATCATGTCCCGATTTACTTTTGGTCGTAGGTGTAAGTATCGGTTCTGGCAATTTGTCATTTTCCTTTAATCCGTCGGGTAGTTTCACTCCGCAGATCTCCCTGCCTCCATCACGATAAACGCGCCAGGCATGTCCGGCGAGATATCCCCGCACCACCATTTCCACCGGGTATGGTTCGCAACGCAAACCAATAGTAACATGTGGATCCGGTTCACCAAGTTTCCAGTTAGGCACAATATCTGCCGTAAGGTCAAGAAATTTTGAAGCTATCTGATTCAATACCTGCCCTTTGAAAGGGATGGGATGAGGCAGAACACAGTCAAAAGCCGAAATACGGTCAGTAGCAACCAGCACCAGAAGGTCATGGTCGATATCATAAACATCTCGCACCTTACCTCTGGTAAAGTTTCGTTGATGTTTGAAGAACAGATTCGTTGATACTAATGCATCCATGTTTGTTCCAAATTGGAATTCAAATCTAGCAGAACTCATAGCTTCTCAAAAGATAAAGTGATAATATTTAATTCAGATGACTTCAATCAGATAGTTTCTTGATGATTTTTAGTGATAAAATCCAGGGTATCAATATTGTCAGCAAACCATGCCAATGGCGGAAACTGGCTTTCCCCAAACGGCGTGTCGCAAAGATCTGTTGCAGAACCGACCACTGCCTGGATCTCATCTCGCTGGTTTTGAATGGCTGCCCTGACATCGTCAAGGGATCCGTAGCGTGAAAAATACAAGGTTCCTAAAGGAGAGTGGATGTCACTTGTTTCTTTAACACAAATGGAACCGGTGTCATAGAACGGGTCCTTATTCAGTAGCCATATTGCCTTGTGATAGGTGTAATTATTGGCATATTTATGATTATTCATCACTTCGCCGTGCTTGTCAAGTGCCTTAAGAAACCGCTGCAATGTTTCTTCATCAGGTAAAAATACCGAAGAAACATTCCTGCATCCTTTACCGAAATAACTAAATACATCCACACTTAATTTGTTCAGGTCTTCTTCCGATTCGGTGCCTGTGAGAACAGCCACTGAGGTCCTGTTCTTCCTTATCAGGTGTGGTATATCCCTGAAATAATATTCAAAATATCTTGCCGTATTGTTTGAACCAGTTGCAATCACCATATCCACCTCATTCATACGTTCAACCTTCGTGATCCTGTCCTTGAGGGTAGGATCTATTCTGTGCATGCTTTCTACTACGTAATCAATAAGGACCTCATCATCTGAAGAAGGTTTATAGCTTACCCGGTAACCCGCAAGGATCGCACACATAAGGTCATGGAAACCAACAAGAGGTACATTGCCTGCCATTACTATGCCCACAGTGGACTCTTTCCGTTCCAAGACAGGATAAGCTGAGACAAAATTCAACAGGTTTTCAGTTGTAAGAATTTTTTTCCAGTGGCCTACTGCTGTTCTTATGCCATCTTTTGTAAACCAGCCATTTCTGGCTATTGCTTTTTCCAAAAGGTCGTCATCAAGGTTCCAGCGTTGTGCCGCCTTATGAAGAGTCGTTATTTCCTTATCACTTCCCATATGATCATAACAAATCTATGCTTGAACAAATACCGGTCATCAATACTTCAGATGGTGCTTCCACCTTCTGTGCGACCACAGCCAAAGCTCCGGTTTCTGAACGATCTGTTCTGTTAATTTGTCTGTATGCTTTTGAGTTATTTGCTCTGCGGTTAAATTATCTCCGGGCTCTGATACTATTTCAGCACAAAGGTCATAATATCCGCGTTTATTTCGATCGATTTTTATAAAAACTACCGGCAGAGAAAAACGTACCGCTAATTTTCCAACCCCATTATATGTTAAAACCGGTTTGCCTATAAATTCAACTTCAATACTGTTGTCCTTTGGAGGTGACTGGTCTGCAATAAATGCGGTAGCATGTGGAACATCTTTAAGGCCTGCCCATTCCCTGAGAACCGAATTGGCCTCTATTACACTCGCTCCGTGACGTGTCCTCATCCGGGTGATCCCATTTTCAAAAGCCTTGTTTTTCATTTTCCTGTAAAGCACGATGAACTTTTGCTGTAAATGATGCTGAAAAACCTGACCTATCATCTCCCAGTTGCCGTAGTGGCCAAGCACAAGGATACAACTTTTACCTTCTTTATAGTACGATTTAAATATATCCATATCGGACAGCGTACATCTCTTCTCAAGCGTTTTCATTCTTACAGAAATAAGCTTTACAGACTCAACCATAAGGTCGCACAGGTATTTGTAATATCGCTTTTCTAACGCTTTTCTTTCTGACGACGATTTATCCGGGAACGCATGTTCTAGATTTATACGTACCACTTCTCTTCGGTAACCTATAAAGTAATAGATCACTATAAAAAATAGGTCTGAAATGACATATAATACCCGATACGGAAGAAGAGACATCGGATAAAGGATGGCAACAGCGAGGTAAAATCCGATTGATCTGATCATTTAACTTGCAAAGAAATACCTCAAAAGGAGTATTTTACACAACTTTGACCCTAAAAAATACAAACTACTGCGTTTTCATGTTTGTCTTAATAGCATCATAATAAGGCTCTATTCACAATTTGTTAAAAACTTAATAAACTGTGGATAAATGAAATGATTAAACTTTGATGAAGATGAAAATTTGGAGAAAACTGACCGGAGAACGACTTATATCCCCCTTGCCCGAGGAAGTTGAAGGTGCTATATTAAGGGAAAAAGGACTGTACCGATTGAAGGTCTGCATTGGTTCTGACTCTCAGGTAAAAGGAGGAATAACTGAATTTGCAACAGCCATTTGTTTCCTGAGGGAAGGCCGCGGGGGTTTTATTTTTCTAACGACATATAAAACCGAAAAAGAATTCGGCTTGCGTGAGCGTATGATCCAGGAAGTTGCAGATTCAATCGAGGTGGCCTACTCGCTTTGCACCATCTTCGACAAGCACGATGTAGAACTGGAAGTGCATGCAGATATAAATACTGACCCGCAGTTCAAATCAAATGTAGCGTTGAAAGAAGCAATGGGCTACATTCTTGGCATGGGCTATACTTTTAAAGCCAAGCCTGAAGCATTTGCCAGCTCATACTGTGCCAACAAGGTCGTCAAATAAGGTCTTTGGTTCTGTTGAAGTTCAAAAATAAAAAGTGCATCTTTGCACCTCTGTTCAGCAGTGCTGATCAACAGAAATTAAAGCGTTAATTAATGGCATTATTTGATCTTATCATGCCCAAAATGGGCGAAAGTATTGCNNGAAGCAGGCATACTTTCCAAACAACTTTTTAAAGAAGGCGATGTAGTTGAAGTAGGAAAGGCAATTGCTCAGATTCAAACCGGAGGTTCAGAACCTGCACCGGCTTCGCCTGCTCAGACCAACGTTGTAATTGAACAGACCAACGCCGCTCCTGCAGTACAAACAACATCAAAACTGGAAGCTACTCCGGTGCAAAAGATGGAGGCACCATCAGGAGATCGTTTCTATTCCCCGCTTGTTTTAAATATTGCAAGAACGGAAGGCGTTTCCATGGGTGAACTTGAAACAGTTCCCGGGTCAGGCAAGGAAGGCCGAGTTACTAAAAGGGACATTTTAGCCTATGTGACTAACAGAACAACGCAACCTTCTACATCAGAACCTGTTGCTAGCCCTCAGGAGACCGCTAAAGTGGTTAAAGAAATTGCCGCGCCTGCTATTTCACTGAATGCGGGGGACGAGATCATTGAGATGG
>DJML01000034.1 GCA_002436505.1 Bacteroidetes bacterium UBA6491
AATCCGTTAAGTCCCTGATAGGTATTTACCTTGCCACTGAACAATTTAGAAGATCTGACAATAAACGTGTCATCTGCTGTGATCAAAGGAGTGGTAAACATTTTACCTTTCCCCTGGATCACATTGTTCCGGTCAAACCAGAATGTAGTATCGTCAAGATGTGTCAATGCAAATAGGTCAACAGTGCCGTTTCCGCATCTTTCAACATCCTTAACATTTGGCTTTTGCAAGGTATCCAGGTAGATGATCTCTGCGAAAGCGGTGTCATTAAAGTGAACTGCGTCCTGAAGATGAGCAGTCACAAGTTCAATGGTATAATTGTATCCCGGCCTGAATTTATATTTTGCGTCTGCTGAATACGATATCGATTGGCCTTTTGCAATCGATTTTATGGTATCCAGGACAACCGTGTCTTTCAGAGGGTAACTAATTTTAAGTTTTACCGGTGTCAGATTTACGTCCGAAGTGCCAAAATTCTGAACCACAAATGAGATATCTACAACATCGTCATTACAGAATACCGTGCGGTTCAGAGGATCAGGAAGAACACGAACATCAAATTTAGCTTTCGTGTAGATCTCTATATTATCTATGGCCAGATACCCCTGGGTAAGTGCATTGTTCGTAGTTTGCCAATTGAAGGCAAATTGACCTTTTCCTTTAACGGCAGAACCTGGGAAAACCTGAATTTCAATATGCGACGTTAATTCAGCACCTGATCTGTCTTCCCATATTCTTGACCAGGGAGTTGAAGCATTGGGGCGCCAAAGAACAGCAAATACCGGAGAACGCAGACGCATGAAATGGTAGTCAAAGGCGAGTGTCCAGTCTTTGGTAGTGTCAAGATTCACAAAAGGTGTGATCAGGTAAGTGTCTTCATAAAATCCATCGCCATTGGATGCACCCTGAACCCCACCATTGTACACATCAAAAAAGGCGCAATTTCCCTGAATGGACGGAGCGAAAACATATTTAGTGTTGTTAAAGAAGAAACTGTCAAATTTTGCATTACCCGATACAAGGTCGTATGACCAGCCCGAAGGAGGAGACGACCCTTTCGCAGAAGAAAAATCCTCGTAAAGCACCCTGCTTTGAGCGGCAACATTTAGTGCTAAAAAACACAAAATGCTATATATTAGCGACTTACGAAAAATATGGGTATGCTTTGTATACACTACACCTAAATTAAAGTACTAATATATATATTGTTGGAAGAAAGAAAGTCGGGGTTACGTAAAGATTACACGCAGGCATCATTTAGCAGCTGCAGAACACACACCTTTCATTTGTTAAAAGAGAGCTGAGTACTATGGGTAAACTCAACGAATATTTTCTTTATTCCGCTTACCTGCGGAAAGGCATGTTTGGCATTCTTGCGCCACGGCCGCCTTTGGCTTTATTGAAGGAACGCATCATTTTTCGCATCTCATCGAACTGTTTCATAAGCTTGTTCACTTCAGCAATAGAGGTACCGCTTCCTTCCGCAATTCTTCTCCTTCTTGACCCATTCATAAGCTCAGGATTTGCTCTTTCCTGTGGGGTCATGGATTGAATGACGGCTTCAACAGATTTAAATGATTCGTCAGAAATATCCATGTCTTTCACCGCTTTTCCCACGCCAGGGATCATACCCATCAGATCTTTGAGGTTACCCATTTTCTTGATCTGCTGAAGTTGTTTATAGAAATCATCAAAGTCGAACTGGTTCTTACTCAGTTTTCTTCGAAGTTTTTCTGCTTCAACCTCATCGAAGGTCGTTTGTGCTTTCTCGACAAGAGAAACGATGTCGCCCATCCCCAGGATCCGGTTAGCCATCCTGTCCGGATGGAAAACACTTAACGCATCCATTTTTTCTCCGTTGCTCACAAACTTTATCGGTTTGTGCACAACCGTTTTTATAGAAAGTGCGGCACCGCCTCGGGTATCGCCATCAAGTTTCGTAAGGACGACTCCGCTGAAATCAAGTCTTTCGTTGAATGCTTTTGCTGTATTTACTGCATCCTGACCAGTCATAGAGTCTACGACGAACAATATTTCATTCGGGGATACCGCCTTTTTGATATCGGCGATCTCCTGCATCATCTCTTCATCAACACTCAATCGTCCGGCCGTATCAACGATCACGATATTGTTTTGATTTGCCTTCGCATGTTTAATGGCATTTTTGGCAATATCGACAGGGTTTTTATTACCTTCTTCAGTAAAAACAGGAACGTTGACCTGCTCTCCAAGTACTTTCAGCTGGTCGATGGCAGCCGGACGGTAAACGTCACCTGCAACCAGCAGTGGATTTCTTCCCTTGCTTTTCAGGTAATTTGCAAGTTTGCCTGAGAAAGTCGTTTTACCAGAACCTTGCAATCCTGCGATAAGGATGACAGCAGGGCTCCCAGACGTATTGATATCTTCGGTGTCTCCTCCCAGCAGGTCCCTCAGCTCATCATTTACGATCTTTACCATCAACTGTGCCGGAGAAACACTTGTAAGCACGTTCTGCCCAAGCGCCTTTTCCTTTACCCGATTCGTAAAATCCTTTGCTATAGAATAACTGACGTCAGCATCAATCAGCGCCCGGCGTATTTCTTTTACGGTCTCAGCGACATTGATCTCTGATATTTTGCCTTCTCCTTTAAGCGTCTTGAACGCTCTCTCCAACTTGCCTGATAAATTTTCAAACATGCAACTTTAATTTGCCGCAAAGTTAAGGATTTGGTTGTTGTTTAGCAGGTTTAGTCTGAACTTTCCAATCCTCTGAACTATAAGTGAAATCTTTCGCAGGTGAAGTTCATAAAAAAATGCGCAAACAGGTAAACCCATTTGCGCATATACTACAAAACTACAGTGATTAAATTTATCTATACAGCAGCACTTCTCCTTGTTTTCGGTGAAGCGTGCCTTCTACACCCATTATATTTAGCATATACATATATACTCCGGCAGGTGCCTCTTTTCCCATATAGGTCCCATCCCATCCTTCATCAAGGTTGCTTGTCTGGAATACCAGCTGACCCCAGCGGTTGTAAATGTTGAAAGTATAATCCCTGAATGTATTGTCGTTCCAGTCTTTCACAAAATGAGCAACAGGTTTGAATGTTTCGTTTAGGTTGTTTCCGTTAGGTGTAAAAGCATTTGGCACATGTACCAGCGACTCCCCGACCGTACAGGTAATATTGGACATCGAAGTATCTTTTACAATCCCTGCAGATACAGCAAGGACCCTGTAGCAATACGAATCGTGGACCTCAGGATGATAGTCAGCATCGATATAGGATGTGTTATTGCCATCGACAACTGCAAGATCGGTAAAGCCGGCATTTCCCCTGAATTGAATAATGTATTTTTCTACGCCCTCTTCCCATTTTAAATATGGAGTCCAGTTCAGTACGGATGCTGATCCTGCATACGTACCGCCTAACAAAATAGAAGTACCCGGGAGACCAACAGGTGTTTCCACTCCGCAATGATCCACTTCAAGGACTTCATATAAATATGATCTATTGTCAATATCGACATTATAGTCTGTATAGTGGGTGCCTGACAGTTCAAGTTCACTTAATACATTGGCATTATCGACCGGATCACGTTTGCGAAGAATGAATTTTTCCAATGCAGGGTTCCCGCTGGATCTCCAGTTGATCTCCACCGTGCTGTTTTCGTTATTGACAGTCACAAGACGGATGTCACTTGGTATCCTGTTTTTAATATAAAGTGCTTCTTTGGCAACAGTATTTGATCTGCTTACCAGCTTGGCCTTGTACGCCAGGATGTAGTATGTATATTCTCCCCTGCAAAGTTTTTCATCACGATAGGTTAAGACATCTGAATTCAGTGCCGCTATTCGTTTGAAACCATTTCCTGAAGAACGGTATATCTCATAGACATCAACGTCTCCCCATCCCATGTAAGCCGTCCATGTTAATGTATTCACGAATGGCTCTGTATTATCTACCGTTAACCAAACAGGGCAATGAACGCTTTGAGGATCTCCTTCAAGATCGCATACATCAATATACGATGCATGGTAGCAATGCAATGCAGTGGTGGTAAGATTGTCGTGGAAAAGTTCTGTGCCTTTTCCGTAAGACAAACCAATAGGATCCGTTTTATCATCACGGTACAGATGCGATGAAATGATACGCATGGATGTCAAAGCTTTCCATTGCACTTCAATGTTCCCCTCAGGGGTGAATGAAACAAAATCGATCTTTCCTTTCTCTATTGAATTTTCGTCATTAAGGGTGATATTCCGAATTGCAGATGCAGAACATCCATTGGAATTCTCTACGTTCACGTTGATCATTTTAATTCCGGTACTGGAATAGGTCCAGGCCGGCGTTTCTGCGGTTGACGTGTCGAACATGGTCGTTTCGTCCCCGAATACCCAGTCAAACCTGACCAGTGATGTATTTGCCCGGTCATTGACCCCCATTTGTATGGTTTGATTAAGGCAGAGCGTATTATCGAATATTATCTCCACATCTGGTCTAGCAAAACCGATCACTTCCTTTTCATAAATTGAAGTACAGCCAATGTCATTGCTAACTTCAAGACGAAGGTCTGAAACGCCATCCATTGAGATCATTTTCGCGCCGATAGTATTGTCAGATATCAGGGAAGCATTCAGATACCAGTTGTAAGCAGAACCTTCTTCATTCAATTCTCTGAATTCAAGTTTGAAAGGGACGCAACCTGTGCTATCAGACAACTGAACGTTCAGGGCCGGGCTACGGTACACTGTGACCGGCCTACTTGCTTCAAGAATCTCAACACAACCCAGTGAATCAACGGCGTAAAGTGACGGAATAAAGACATCCTTGTCTGCCGATGAGAACGTGCGGTAAGTATGCGGGCCAAAGTTCAATGAATCAAGAGAAGAGCCGTCCCCATAGTTCAGGTAATAATACTTGATATTGGTGCTTTTGTTAACGAATTTCACCTCCAAAGGGCTGCACCCTTCGTTGGTCAGGAGTTCAAAGTCAGGTACCGGACCTACAACTTTAACTTTATCTGTCACTGTAACGGTATCACTGCAACCATAGGAACTCTTTGAGATAAGCGTCACATCATATCCGTTCTTCCACCCGGAATTTCGCGTATAGATATTAGCAACATTTTTGTTGGTTGTTGAAATGACAGTGCCATCTCCAAAGTCCCAGAAGAAAGAGTCTGCTCCGGTAGAAGTCGCTGCAAATTGCGCGTATGCAGGAGCACAGTACAATTGAGAGTCAACGGTCTCGAACGAAGAGATCACCTTCAGTGAATTAAATTCTTTATCAAATGTATCGTTACAAACGCCATATTTATCAGCTATCAGACGAATGGTAAAAACACCAGGTTGGGCAGGTTGAATCTGAACATTGTTGTCATCATCCTGCACTAAATTCAGGTTAAAGCCCGAAGGTATAACCTCCCAACGGAGGTCTGAAGGTCTTAATGAGGATAATTGGATCAGGCCGGCAACATCATTGACGCACAAAATATCTTTATCTGCAGAAAATTCAGCCTTAACACCAACAACGACATCTTCACTCGTAGTTATGTATGAGCATCCGGCGCTATTCGTTACTTCCAGCTTAACCTGATAGATCCCGGGGCCAGTAAAAGTTATCCGGGTGGCAGAGGCATTGGGTTTATCAAATATCACTTCAGTGCCGAAATCCGAGAACCAGCGGTAAGATAACCCGGTGCCTGGATAAGAAGCATGAAGGTCATAGATCAGTGCCGCAGAAGCTTCAGTAACAAAATTATCACATCCGTTCACTGAATCCAGATCTATCTCTACACGGACACCATTGATTTTCAATACGCGATCCCTGACCACAGAATCAACACAACCGCCATCAATGGAAGCTTTATAGATGATATCATATTCACCAGGCTCGCTGATCTTAAAGTTTACCTTTCCACCGCTCTTTTTGATCTCCGATCCGTTGGCTGAGTTTGGTACAATAAACCACTCATGTAAAAAATCAGCCTCTTCCGGTGTTGAATTTGCAGAAAGTTTAATTAATTCTCCCTCACAAAGCACTGAATCTACAATGTTAAAATCCAGATCAGGGGCCACTATCTCGATGTAGTCGCTTAAACGAATGGTATCAATACAACCGATGCCGTTTCCCGCATAAAGTTTCACATCATATTTTCCCAACGCGTTATAAGAAAAAGTAGACTTCGCCCCTTTGGCCGTTCCAATGACTGTTCTGTCATCCGTATCAAACCATTCCCATCGGAAGGTATCTGATGACATATAGGAACTTTTGTCCGTTTTAGACTTGAAATTAATGTCCTGGCCTATGCAGGCGATCCTTGGTTCAGCAATAAAATCAGGACGAATCGAATCAACCTTTATGTACCCTCTTTTCTTAAATGTTGCCTTGCATCCGTTGGCATTGGTCACGGTAAGCTGAAGATCAAAGATCCCCCAGCTGGTCGTAAAAGAATCAGAAGGATTGTCAGACTCGAATACACTGTTACCG
>DJML01000020.1 GCA_002436505.1 Bacteroidetes bacterium UBA6491
CAAGAGGTTGCAATTGTTCCATATTGAATACATCCATTAAAGACGTGATTACTTTGCTGTTTTCCCTGATAACTGTTGCTCAAACTCAAACTGAATGAATTTAAAAGCTAGAGCTGGACCTGTACGTGAGGAATATTTAATGCTTAAAATGCCAATGAATCATGCTTCAATTGGAGTTTCGGATAAAAATAAAGGTGTGGTTGTAGTGCATTTGTCTGCAGCAGATTTGAGGAGGCAGAAACACCAATCAGAAGAGGGGGTTAACCCCGTTTACAGTGTAGATGTTAGTGTGCGTGTAAGAGTCTCGCATAAGCTGGATTTTTTTATCACTTTTTATAAAATTCTGTTGATGGGCGATTACATTTACCATGAATTTTAGCTATGGAACTTCAGGACCTCTCCTATTACGCTGACCGGTTCGGTTATATCGGTATCTTTATTTATTTCATTTCCCTGGATCAATTCACCCCGATCCCCAACGAGTTAAGTTTAATATCAATAGGATATCTGTGCTCGAGGGGTATACTGAACCCTGTAACCGCCGGTCTCGTTTGTTATTCCGCTTTTATAACGATCGATCTGATCTATTTCTTTTTCTCCAGAACTGGGAATGTGTGGCTGAACCGAATGATCCATAGAAAAGAGCGACCATTCCTGGACCGGTTGACCGAAAACCTGCACGACAATTTTTCCAGATGGATCATCATCCTGTGTTTTGTCCCGCGTATGCGCTTTTGGAGTCCTGTTGTATCCGGTCTGATCAATGTGCCGACAGTGAAATTTATCAAATACGATGCAATTGGCCTTTTTATTTTTACGCTCATTTATTTTTCAATCGGACTGTTTATCCATTCAGGGTTGACCTCCTTCGTGTCCGACCAAAACCTTTTTGTGAACATACTCATCATTGCAATGGCATGCCTGGCCATATTATTGCTGGTTCTTTTCTATAAGAAAAAATAGACTGAATACAATGAGAATTAGGGGCAGCTGTCAAAAGAACATAAAAATGCGATAACTCCTTAAAGTTTAACGACGACCGAAGGGAGTCAATCCCCTACTTGTGCTGATATGCTGCTTGAACAGCATCACCAGTAAGGGCTACTTTAAAATAAAACCTGACTTTGCAGGGCACTTTTTCTTGAGAAGAGAAGATTTATGTAATACTGCCAAACGAATAAAAGTGGACAATGGAAGTGAATTTATAAGTAAGGTGTTGGATCATTGGGCCTATGAAAACAAAATAGAGTTGGACTTCTCCGGGCCAGGTAAACCTACGGACAACCCATTTATTGAAAGTTTTAATGGAACCTTTAGAGACGAATGCTTGAATCTCAACTGGTTTTTAAGCCTAAAGGATGCAAGGGGAAAAATTAGGCTATGGAGAGAAGAATACAACCAGGAAAGACCTCATGGATCACTTGGAAATCTATCTCCGGAAGAATATATATATTTGAATGAAAGAAGCCGGAAATCTCTAGTTCTCAGCTGTCCGGTAAATGGGTAGAGATCACTTGGGCCGCATAGCATCCAGATAACCTGTCCCAAGCATTGGGGTATGTAAACCGTGAGGGCTACAAAGTCTAACAACCAATTAATTAATTCTGTAGATCGTCAAACAAAAGAGGAATATCTTTATAGATAGTTTAATAACACTTTTAGTTAACATAGTGACAAACATTCGAGCTGAAGTACCACATTTTTGAATCTTGTCACTTATCGATCGGTCAAAAACATGATCTAGATCATAAATTAACAAATATTTGAGCACTACCTTTCCCGAGCGAAATCGCAGCCTAATTAATCGTAAAACTAGTTATTAGGATATGAGAGCAATTTGTTTTCTATTGACTTGGTGCATCTTACCGTTTTCTTGGTTCACACAATCCGAATTACCCTTATCTTCTGACATTCAGTTCCTTGTTGACCAGATCGAGATAATGGAAGATAACATCTCATACGATGGGGTGCATGAGCATTATCAATGTCCGAACACACCCCAGGATTTATGGGCCTTTTTCTCAGTTAGAACATTCATTGTAAAACCGAGACAAACCTCACCGAAAATTCCATGGGAGATATCTGTAAACCACACGGGCATCTATATAGATGGTGAAATCCGGGAAGTTGCAGATCTGGTTAAAACCAATGTGGACCCTGAGAAGATCCGTTTCTCTTGTGATTCATATACCGAAGAAATTGTCAATACCAGGTATTCCGGTTGCAAATTTATAATAACTGATTTATCAAGACAGATGACATAACATGACTTATTTTAAAACTTAACATTATGAAAATCTTTAGAATTTATCTTTTTATGCTCTTACCCCTTGTTGCGTTTACAGCATGCAAAGACTCAAAGGATGATAATCCGTCAAAGAACAACCAGGCCAACATGGAACCTCTAAATTTCTTCGAGGAGGAAGCACTGGGAAAATGGAAAAGATACCACAGTTACGACGGAAGTTACCGGTACCTTATACTGAATGGTGACCGAACGGCCTGCAAATGGGAAAAGACTTCCTCCGGAAGCAAGAAAAGTTACAAGAATTACACATATTGGAAACTGGTGGAAAAAAGCGGATCCAGCAATGTTTTTGATATTTACTGGGGATCCAGTAAGGATAATTTGTCTACGATCGACGATTTTTATTATACCAAGGATGAGATCAGGCAGGGAGGATATAATAACCTGATCATGACCCGAACCACTGATCCTGTATACTGTGAATAAATGAGTACATGATGAAACACTCGGTATCCCAATATATTACAGTAATCTGCGCTGCTTTCATACTTTTCTTGCCGGATATTGTCCGAGCGCAGGATTGGGATGAAGTGGCTTATCTTTCGGCTAATCCTCGCAGGCAGGATGCCAGGAATGGTACCACCGTTGCTATCTCAGGAGAATTTGCCTTTTCAGGAGCGTACGCTGAATGTTTTAATGAGCTGGAGGAAGACTCCCTGTTCGGAGCCGGAGCAGTATACGTTTACAGAAGAACAAAGGATGGCCACTGGTCCGGTACCCAGAAAATAACTGAACCTGTGCGGTACAAATATGATCGATTTGGCTGGGCAATAGCAGTCCAAGGGAATGTCCTGGCAATTGGAGCGCCTTACAATGGCTACGATACGGCCAATTCGAATTATATTTATCTTTCTGGATGCGTATACCTCTTTGAGTACGACAACTCCGGAAAATGGGTGTACAGATCAAAGATCATCGCACCAAACAGAACGGTGGGAGCAGTGTTTGGCTGGGCAGTTGATATAGATGATAGCGTTATGGCAATCACAGCGTCAGATGGTTATTTGATGAATAACGAGGGACCGTTCGGTGTTACCTATATTTATTTAAAGGAATCAAATGGCGACTGGAAATATGATACAAGTTTTACCGGTTCCAATATTGGTAGGTTTGATCGCTTTGGAGAAGCGATTGTGCTGAAAGGAAACAAACTTCTTGTTTCCAGTGCAGATCAGGAGATCCAAGAAAACGGAATATCTTTTAGAAATGCAGGAGCCGCATACTATTTTGAAAAGGATCAACAAGGAAAATGGAAAGAGGTTCAGAAGATAGTAGCATCTGAGCCCGATTCACTAAGCAGGTTTTCTGGTGCGATGGATATGTCCGATTCATTCTGTGTGATCGGCAGTTACAATGAAAAGCTGATTTCAGGAACTGACACTGTTCCCGGTAGTGGTGCAGCGCGTTTATTTAGGAGATCTGGGGACTTCTGGGAAGAAACGGATGTGCTGAGAATGGAATCGAAAAACTCTTTTCAATACTTTGGGGATGACGTTGCAATACGAAACAATGTTGTATTCATTGGAGCGAGAAACATTGGAACCAGCTTCCCTCAAACTGGAATGGGCAAAGTATTCCGTTATGAGTTGAACACGTCTTCTGCCTCCTGGGAATTGAAGCAGGAGGTATTGCCAAAGGGCGATTATCCCATGGCACATTTTGGTGGTGCGATAGCATGCGACGGACAACACCTGATCATAGGAGCATCTTTTTCCCGCTATGATTCAACGGGTCAAAATCTCATTCCCTATTCGGGAGCATGTTATATTTTCAGACCTGCATGTGATCTTGATACAACTGTTGACCGGAACGGAGTCGTACTTCAGGTAAAGGAACAGGAGGGCGCAACCTATCAGTGGCTCAATTGCGACAGTAATTACAAAGAGATCCATACAGCTCAGTTAAGGGCATTCGGTCTGAATTCAAAGTATTCCAATGTTGCTGTAAAAATTTCAAGGGGGTTTTGTGTTGATACCTCAAATTGCCACAGAATCGTTTCATCGTGGTCAGATATTAATGATCAGCAAAAATTTGAAGTTTATCCCAACCCTGCGAAAGATCTTTTGTTCGTTCGACTTAACAGGTCGTATGGTACTATTTACGCTAGTATAATGGATATCTGTGGCAGGGAAATAAGTTCTGGGATGTACAGTAACGTATCAGACTTTATCATGCACACAAATAACTTGCAAAAAGGGCATTACCTGCTCAGTATTGTAGTTGATGAGCAGGTATTTTATCGAAGAATTATGGCGGAATGAGACAAATTAATAATTGACGGTGGTTAGATTTTATAATACAGCGGTAGTAATGAGCGGTAAACATAAATTCCGGGTTGATCGGATTATGATCAGCACATTAAAATATTAACATCATGAAAAACTATGCGATATCAGCTTTTACAAAGGTTCTTGCGGCAATTTTAATTCTTGTGGTTTTTGACCAGTGCAAAAAAGAGGAGAAACCAGAACCCAGGAATAACAACAATAACACAACGGAAAGAGTGCCAGATGCACCAGCTAATCTTAAATTGCAGGTTGTTTCGGCTACACAGATCGACCTGACCTGGAAAGACAACGCATCTAATGAAACCGGCTTCAGGGTGGAACGTTCCCTAAACGGGACCGGCAACTGGACAAATGTGACCGGTTTGGGTAAAGATGTGACCGGCTATTCCGACAAATCACTCCAGGCCGAGACAAAATACTATTACCGGGTTTACGCGAATAATTCAAAAGGAAATTCGGAGTATTCCAATGTAGCCAGCGCAATCACCCTCGCAGCAGGAAACATCCCTGCAGGACCTGGCAACCTTGTTCTAACCGTTATGTCAACCTCAGAGATCAAACTGAACTGGAATGATAACTCAGATAACGAAATTGGATTCAAGGTGGAAATATCCCTGAATGGAGTCAGTGGCTGGTACACCCAAGCCAGTCTTGCAGAAAATTCCACAACGACAGTGATAGAAGGGTTGAGCCCCGATACCCGTTATTATTTCCGGGTGTTGGCATATAATTCATACGGTAATTCCTCATATTCAAACATTGCAGAAGCCACCACCGATAAAGTGGTAACCGTGCCGGTTCCTCCTTCCGGGCTCGAACTTGAGGCCAGGTCACCATCGAGGATGCGTATCACCTGGCAAGACAATTCCGACAACGAAACCGGATTCGAGATTCAGAGACAAAATCCGGATAACGAAACACAATGGATGAATGTAACTACGATGGATGCAAATCAAACGATATACTTCCATGATGGTTTGAACCATACATGGCCTGCGTATCGCGTTCGAGCAATTAATGGTGCCGGTGCATCGGACTGGACGATACCAGCGCTTGCACCCCCTAAATTACGCGTGATCAATAATCTCTACGATAAGACCGCAACCATTGACTGGGGCAAAGGGAATGCACTGATCCGGTTGCGGGTCGGACCAACTTTAGTAGATGTATCGTCAAACTACAGTGCATATGAACAATTGTATAAATATGAAACTTCGTCGAGCATTCAGGATTATATCCCACCCAAATATCTTCAGACCACATCATACAAGGACTATGAATTAAACGACATTTCAGGGGTAGGTAGCAGCTATTACATCTGGGCACAATGCGGTTACTGGGACTATGTCTCCAATTACTGGGAGAAACACTACACCTTGGTTAAAGACAAATATGGTTCATGTTGTGTCACGAAATGGGCCTGGAGGCAGATTGTCAATCATAAGTCCGGGTACTTTATAATCACCGCATCTGAGTTGGGACTGGTCCATGGATCCTGGAACGGACAACTATAGTTTCGTCACAAGTCGAAAAATTTAATCTGATTAATAATGATAACATAACGATTGAACAAACAGTTAACAGTACTTCAATCCATCCAGCCAACATGAAAAAGCTTTATTATTTATCCTGTTGATAATGAGTCTTCAGGTTGCAGGAAAACAAGTGGAATCCGAAATTGCTAAAAAGGTTGCCGGGAATTTTGTTAATACATCAATCTCGATTCAGACGTTATTGAAAAAGAACTAATCTGAAGATGGTTTATTCAGAAATAAAATTATAAAACAGTAAGGTGCGACAACGTACAATTGTCTGATTTCAAGATCATTTCATGATTTTTGTCGAACCCGAACATTGATAGAAATGGAATCTGATAAATTTTCTATATTTGAAAAAAGGTAGCCCATTCTTAATGAGCCACCCGTGAGACACAATTTACTCAACTAAAATAAATTGCAATAGAAGATCCTTCTGGCAGTTTATGAGACCGGTTTCGTCTGCACTGATGCAGGTGAAATTAAATGAAGGGTAGGATGTGAAATGTAGTTTAACATCCTATACCTTTCAATGGTCGTTACCCTTGCCTTTCCATTTCTTTCATATGTATCAAATTTTACCAGGTTAAGCACGACCCGGAAATTGTTGAATTGATTTATTTGATCAATGTGTTTATTATATAGATGGTCATTTCATTGATTTGGTTGCCAACAAGTTAACTTTTTTATAAAAGAATTTCCTGATCATTTTTAACCGGGATTACCATATAAAAAGGTCGCCCAATGAGAGCGACCTTTTTTTGGATTTAACTATATGAATCAGATTATCTGAACAATGTGACTATGCCCTCAATTGGACCGAGTCCATCGTTGTATTCTCTGCCACGCAGTTTGTAATTTATAATGTAGAAATACGTACCGGAAGGACAATCCTGACCTTCGTTCATGAGCGTACCATCCCAAGGAGTTTGTGGGTCGGTGCTTTCAAACACGCGTTCTCCCCATCGGTTGTAGATCTTGATCTCGTATTCTTCGTGACTTTCAATATCCACAATGAG
>DJML01000075.1 GCA_002436505.1 Bacteroidetes bacterium UBA6491
GGAGCAGCGAAATGCGCACGAACGGGTACTTTATGAGCAATATTTACAGAGCGGCAAGACGCATTCCATTCCTACCCAACAATTGCTGTTTCCGAGGACCATCGAGCTGAATCCCACGGATTTTGCTTTGATCGGTGAGTTGTTGGAGGAAATAAATCAAATGGGATTTGACATTCACATCTTTGGCAAGAATACGATAATCGTAAATGGCACGCCGGTGGACGTTGTGAAAATGGAAGTAAAAGAACTTATAGAAGGTCTTTTGGAGAATTACAAACAAAACCAACAAGAGTTGAAGATCCAAAAAAAGGAAAACCTTGCCAGGGCCATGGCAAGAAATTCAAGCATCCGGGAAGGGCAGGTTTTGAATCCAGTTGAAATGAAAACCCTCTTCAATGATCTTCTTTCCTGTGAACACCCTTTACATTCACCTTCGGGCAAATCCGTATTTATTACCTTTGCCGGGAAACAGTTAAATGACCTTTTCGGAAAATAATGCAATACAGAGCAAGCAATAACAGCCTCCTGCCACCGGTAATAAAGAACTTTATCATAATTAACGTGATAATGCTGTTGGGAACAATGGTGTTGGGAACCAGAGGAGTAGATCTGTTTAACATGCTCGGTATGCACTGGCCGGGATCTCAGCTTTTCAGCTACTGGCAACCAGTTACGCATATATTTATGCATGCAAATTTCATGCACCTTGTCTTTAACATGTATGGCCTGTGGTTCTTCGGGCGTATGCTGGAGATCGTGTGGGGCGGAAAAAGATTTGCCCTTTTCTATTTTATAACTGCTTTCGCGGGCATGGTATTGTATTATGCCACGGTTTACATGGAAATAAGGTCTTTTGACCCACAACTCATTCAGGAAGTATACGAAAGAGGTCCAGGACTAATTTTACAAAGCAGGGCAGGCGAACCCTGGGATTCTGAGCAATTCAAAACGCTCAATGTTCTCTTTAATATTCCTTCCATGGGTGCTTCCGGTGCCCTGTTTGGTCTGCTGGGAGCCAATTATGTTTTATTCGGGAATACTAGAATAATGTTTATCTTTATTCCGTTTACATTCAAGATTAAACATTTTGTTCTTGTTTACGGTTTGTACGAATTATATCGTGGTGTTTTTGCTTCAGCAGGAGACAATGTGGCACATTTCGCACATGTAGGTGGACTGGTCGCTGGAATAATTTTGGTCAAGTACTGGAACAAAACCAACAGAAATTCGTTTTACTAATAAGGTAATTTAGAAACATGACCTTATTCCAAAGATTAAAACTTGAATTTATGCGTCCGGATAATGCGATTAGCCGGTTGATAAAGATAAATGTCGGTGTTTTTGGCTTTTCTCTTTTAATGGTCCTTTTGGCTTTTTTCTTTAAATGGCCATACAATAGTCAGGAACCTTTTATCACTAATCCTGTTCTCGGTTTTTTCTATATGCCCACACTTTATCAGGACATCCTGTTAAAACCTTGGACCATTGTAACCCACATGTTTTTCCATGGTGGTTTTCTTCATCTCCTCTTTAACATGCTGATGTTGTACTTCATGGGAAAGATCACCGTGCAATTCATAAATAACGACCGAATATACAAGCTGTATTTCCTCGGAGGTTTTGCAGGGATCGCTTTAAGTACACTCGCCTATAATTTCCTTCCTGTTTTCCAGGACATTGGCAGATCAATACCATCTTTAGGAGCATCAGCTGCTGTTATGAGCATCGTGATCGGCACTGCTACACTGGTTCCAAATCTTGAAGTTTTTCTTTATGGTTTGATCCGTGTGAAATTAAAATGGCTGGGGATCATCATTGTTGTTCTTGACATGGTAGCTATTCCGAATGGCAATGCTGGTGGTCATATCGCACACATAGGGGGTGCCTTTTTTGGATTCCTTTTTATTACCGGCCTTAAAGAAGGTTGGCATTTGCCTTCGTTTAAACTTTCCAGACAAAGGAAAAAGAAATTCAGGAAAGGGATTGATGAAAGGGATATACGCAGGAACAAATCCACTCAAAAGGAACCTGCATACCAAAGCTCATACAGAACAGAAGGCGGGCGAAAAGCTGTTCAAAAAACTGATGAAAAGCCCAATCAGGAAGAAATCGACGCTATTCTTGACAAAATATCCCAATCCGGTTACCCTAGCCTTACTGACAGGGAAAAAGAAATCTTGTTTCGCGCTTCGGAATAAGGAAGTGGGACTTTGCAACTAATTGCACACTCTTAATCTCACTTATCTATATATATTCGTCCAATGGATTTTTTACCTCAGGAATTATCAGATTACGCAGAGAAATATACTTCACAAGAAAGCGAAGTACTTTCAGAACTGAACAGGGATACATGGACAAATGTGCTGATCCCTAGAATGCTCTCCGGCCATTTGCAAGGTAGACTCTTAAGTATGCTGAGTAAATTACATCGGCCGAAAACGATTCTTGAGATCGGCACCTATACAGGTTATTCTGCTTTATGCCTGGCTGAAGGACTGGCAAATGATGGCGTCCTCCACACCATCGACATCAATGAAGAATTAAAGGACATGGTGTTGGAATACATCGAAAAAGCCGGGTATACTGATCGTGTTAAGTTTCACATCGGTAACGCCATTGAAATCATACCCGCTCTGAATATCAGACCTGACCTGGTTTTTATCGATGCTGACAAGGAAAATTATTCGAATTATTATGACCTCGTCATTGAAAAAATGCCTTCTGGTGGGATTATTATAGCTGACAATGTACTATGGAGTGGGAAGGTTTTGGATAAAAATGAACGTATCAATGATGAAGAAACAGCCGCGCTATATGCTTTCAGTGAAAAAGTAATGAACGATGACCGGGTTGAGAACATACTTCTGCCTGTCAGGGATGGATTAATGATAGCACGAAAGAAATAGCTGATCTGAATCCTAAATAGAAAAGGATCATTATTTGCCTTTCTCCTCAGTAATTTTAACATACCTTTTCATATTGTAAAAGCAATTAACTCTAAATTGTAACCCAGTTGTCCGGTATTTACATACACATACCATTCTGCAGGAAAGCCTGTACTTATTGTGATTTTCACTTTTCGACGAACATCAGTTACAAAGAAAGGATGATCAAAACGATCAGAGAGGAACTTCGCCTGAGAAGTGATTTTTTCGCGTCAGCTGTAGTTGTGGATACCATTTATTTTGGAGGAGGGACACCTAGCATTTTAGAAGAAACTGAACTAATGGATATCCTAAATGATATTAACAAGTATTTCAAGGTATCTAAAGATGCAGAGATCACTCTTGAAGCAAATCCTGATGATCTGAACAGTCAGAAATTATCGGACTTCAAAAGGGCCGGGATCAACAGGCTGAGCATTGGAATACAATCTTTTAACAATGATGTTTTGCAATGGATGAACAGAAGCCACAACGCTGAACAATCGATAAACTCTGTAAAGAATGCAATAGATGTTGGGTTTAATAACATTACGGCTGATCTTATTTTTGGCCTGCCCGGCAGAGGTGAATCGTACTGGTCAGGGCAACTTGAGAAAGCGGTCGGGCTAGGGATAAACCACCTTTCAGTATACTCTTTAACCGTTGAAGAGAAGACAGTACTGCACCACCAGATCAGCAAGGGCATCCTGCCAAATATTGTTGCTGAAGAACAAGCTGATCAGTTCATGATGGCTGAGCAATTCCTTACCGATGAAGGTTTCGAACATTACGAAATTTCAAATTACGCGAAACCAGGTTACCGGTCAAAACATAACTCATCTTACTGGAAAGGCTATCCATACCTTGGAATCGGCCCCTCTGCACATTCTTTTGACGGCAATAACGCACGATCCTGGAACGTTGCTAATAATCACATTTATATGCAAGGTACTGAAGAAGGAAAGATACCTCAGGAAAAAGAACAATTAGAGACCAGGGACCGCATCAATGAATTTATCCTTACCCGGTTGCGAACCTCCGAAGGGCTCCCATTGAAAGAATGCAAAGCATTATTTGACTATACTATTGAAGAAGATCAGTTCCGTCAATGGACAGACACCAACAAGCTTGTACTGAAAAATCAGACACTTCTTCTTACCAATGAAGGAAAACTGATCGCAGATGCCATTGCTTCATCACTTTTTATCCTGTGAAATATGGTTTTCATAGAACGAAATGCGGAACTGACATGTTAGGTACAATACTTGTAGTCTATTTTACGTAATTTGAAATGACATTATGAAGAAGAAGAAAATATTGTTCCGCATACTGATGATTCTAATTCCTGCTGCATTGCTTACTTCAGGTTTTTATCTGAAAAATCGCAATGAAGGAGAAGAATACCTGGTAAAAGTGGTAATGGATAACCTGAAACACTTTCATGTACAGCCAAAGAATATCGACGATGAATTCTCCAAAGATGCGCATCAGAATTACCTGATGGCACTTGACTTTAACAAGCGTTTTCTTCTGAAGGACGACATTGATAAACTTTCAAAATACAACAAGAGTATTGATGACGAGATCAGGAACGGCACATATCATTTCTTTAATGTCAGCCTTGACATCATTGATGAACGTGTGAAAGAGGCACGTGAATACTACACAGCAATACTTTCGGAACCGTTTGATTTTACCGTACAGGAAGATGTAGACTTCGGTGAGGACATCCCATATGTGAAAAACAAAAAGGAGTTAAAGGAAAGATGGCGCAAGTATCTTAAATACAGCACTATGACAAGACTTGCAAATTACCTGACAACTCAGGAAGACGCCATTAAAAATAACGACACATCCGTAAAAGTTAAACCATATGATAGTCTGGAACTGAAAGCACGAACAAATGTGCTCAATCAACATGACGAGTGGTTTAACCGGCTTGAGCGACTGGACAGAAAAGAACGAATGGCGAGTTATGTAAACGCCCTGACAACAGTTTTTGATCCGCATACCAATTATTTCCCACCGGCGGAAAAAGAGAATTTCGATATTCAGATGTCCGGACAACTTGAGGGTATCGGTGCCCAACTTCAGGAAAAAGACGGTTACATCAAAGTTATTAAGATCATTCCCGGCAGCCCGTCATTTATGCAGGGTCAGTTAAAGGCCAATGATCTGATTCTAAAAGTAGCCCAGGGCAACAAAGAACCTGTTGATATCGTCGGTGCAAAAATAAATGACGCCGTTAAGCTCATCAGAGGGAAAAAAGGAACTGAAGTAAGGCTAACGGTAAAAAAACCTGACGGAAACATTGTTGTCATACCAATTGTGAGGGATGTGGTAAAGCTGGAAGAGACCTATGCGAAATCTGCAATAATTGACGACGGCGGCAAGAAAGTAGGTTACCTGGACCTGCCTTCATTCTACTCGGATTTTACAAGAAATGGACGTACCTCGTGGAAGGATGTTGAAACAGAAATCATCAAGCTTAAAAAAGAGGGGGTCGAAGCACTGATCTTTGACGTGCGAAATAATGGCGGAGGATCTCTTCGCGACGTTGTAAAAATGGCCGGGCTTTTTATTAAGGAAGGGCCAATTGTCCAGGCAAGAGCCCGTGGAGATGAATTACAGGTATACGACGATGATGATCCCGACAAACTCTGGAACAAACCTGTAGTGATCATGGTGAATGAATTCAGTGCTTCAGCTTCTGAAATACTTGCGGCGGCAATGCAGGATTACGGCAGGGCTCTGATCGTAGGATCTCATAAAACGCACGGGAAAGGAACCGTACAGAATTTCATCGACCTGAACCGTACTGTAAGATCTGCTGACCTGCCCGATCTTGGGTCCCTTAAAATAAGTACTCAAAAGTTCTATCGTATAGACGGCACTACAACTCAACTCAATGGCGTGACGCCCGATATTGTTCTGCCTGATCTTTACCATTACATCAAAACAGGAGAAGAGGAAAATGAGTTCGCCTTGCCGAATGATAAAATTGATGGGCTGAAGTACAATTTGGACAGCACCGGAATGAGAAATGCTAAATATGCGGTTACAAGTAGTTCAGGACGCATGTCTTCAAGCGACGTTTTCTCAAAGATCGAAGAACAGTCACTAGTTTGGGGCAAGCGAAATGAGAAAGATGTCTTCACATTAAATCTTGAGGCCTACCGAAAAGAACAACTGGTGCTCAAGGAACAGAATGAGACATACGAAGACCTCTTTAAACCCATCGAAGATTTTAACATCAACTGGTTATCACAGGACCGTGAATCAATTGAAAGTGATACGATCAAATTAAAAAGGTACCAGGAATGGGGAAAGAACCTCAAGAAAGATTACTATTTGTACGAAACCCTGCAAATTTCAGAGGACCTGATCTCTATTTCCAAACCGACCGGTGCCACACTTAGAAATGAACGGTAAACTCTATCTTATCCCTACATTTTTAGGAGACCTGTCCAAAAGCCAGATACCTGAGTATAACCTATCAGTAATTTGCGGTCTTGACACTTTCATTGCTGAAAGAGAAAAAACTGCGAGGGCGTTCCTGAAAGCATGTGAAACACCTGTTGCACAGGATGATCTGCAGTTCTTTCCAATGGATAAACGCACCACTGAAGACGACTTTGAAACATATCTTGAACCCTGCTTATCGGGAAAGAATATAGGCCTTATGTCTGAAGCCGGGCTTCCCTGCGTTGCGGACCCGGGAGCAAAAGTGGTGAACCTGGCACACGCTCTTGGTATTGAAGTTGTTCCGCTTTCAGGCATGTCGTCAATAATGCTAACGTTGATGGCCAGCGGATTCAACGGCCAGAATTTCAGGTTTCACGGATATCTCCCGCATGATAAAAATCAGAAAACGAGAAAAATAAGGGAGATGGAGAAAGACGTTGCAAAGGGTGAAACACAAATTTTCATTGAAACACCATACCGCAACAACCAGTTAATCAGTGATCTGATAAAAAATGGCCATCCCGAAACGAGTTTATGCATTGGAATTGATCTAATGACATCTGTCCAGATGATAAAAATGATGCCGTTAAATCAATGGAAAAAGTCTAACATTGATCTTAATAAACGATTGGCAGTTTTTGCCATCGGTAAAAGACAATAGGGCAATAAGATGGCTTTCCACGCAAAGAATTTTCGTAGGGTCACTAGCATATTAATACTTCTTCTTTCTACCACCTATCAAACCAAATGTCAGACCATTAAGAATCTTGTGCTTGAAGGTGGCGGTATAAGGGGACTGGCATATCCCGGAGCCCTTTTTGAATTAGAGAAAGCCGGTATGCTGGATTCGATTACCAGGGTGGCTGGAACATCTTCCGGCGGGTTTAATGCTGCTCTACTTAGTATAGGGTATTCCCCTGAGGAAATGATCGAAATTGTAATGGCACTTAAGGTTCATCGCCTTAATCAGCGAGGGATACCTTTGATCAGCCCGGGGGTGAGAATGCGTAAAAAATTCGGTTGGTTCAGTTCTCAGCGTCTATCGAATTATATTGAGGAATTGATAAAAAGACGAACCAGTAACAAGGATCTCACCTTTGAACAGCTGCACGATTCTGCTATTAAATACCCGGATGTTTACAAGGATCTGTTTCTGACCGGCACTGACCTGAAATCACAGAACACGGTCCTTTTCTCTTATCAGACATTCCCAAAGATGAGAATTGTTGATGCTACACGTATCAGCATGACCATCCCCTTGTATTTTGAAGCCATATTCATGGACAGATCGGGGAAAATCCTCAATTCAAAGAAAGAAATGGATTCGACCACTATGATAATGGTTGATGGTGGCCTTGGAATGAACTATCCCATTCACGTTTTTGATACGCTTGTGAAGGGAAACCCACACTCATTATTTGTACCTAATCCAGGTACACTTGGGCTTAAATTTGAGACCAATGAACAGATCGATTATAACATTCGAGGCAAGGGGCTGGCGCCAATGAAGATCTACAAAGTCACTGAATTCATTGGAGCATTCTATAATGTTTCATTTGAAGAGATAAATAGAAGTGCCCTCTCGATCAAGGACTGGGAAAGAACCATTTTTATTCCTATTGATGGCATTTCCCCGCGAATTAAAAGACTCTCAATGCATGAGAAGCAGTTTTTGATCAAGAGTGGCAGTGACGCAGTCGTTCGTCATATTAACGGTCAATGACCATTTCCGGCTAGTTGTTTAAGGTTATAAATCTATAGCGGCAATTTTCTATAAAACATTGAAAGCCAGACTAATACTAATTCATATTCTTTAAACTTTTACTATTGCACCAAACACATACTGAAAGAATTAGTCTAAACCGCTGATATTTCGGAATTTTGAGCCTATCAAATCAGGTATTAATGACACATCACGAGCTTGTCGGACAAATCAAAGTTAAAAGGAGTTACCTCTGTATTGGTCTGGATACGGATATTTCTAAACTTCCATTAATGTTAGGTACAAGTCCGCATGCTGTTCTGGATTTCAATAAGGAAATTATTAATGCAACCAAAGACCTTGCAGTAGCATATAAGATAAATACTGCATTTTACGAACAATATGGCCCGGTAGGCTGGGAGATCATGGCTGAAACCTTGCGGCTGATACCAGAAAATATATTCACAATTGCAGATGCGAAACGTGGAGATATTGGAAATACCTCAAAGATGTATGCCAGGGCTTTTTTCGAAGAAATGAACTTTGACGCGATAACGGTCTCTCCTTATATGGGTTCTGATTCTGTTCAACCGTTTCTTTACGAAGGTAAAACTGTGATTGTTCTAGGCTTGACCTCAAATCCCGGAAGTGCTGATTTTCAAATGCTTGAATCAGGCGGAAAGCCCATTTACCAGCACGTGATAAGCAAAGTTGCAGCTTGGGCACCGACCGACCAACTGATGTTTGTGGTCGGTGCTACAAAGGCCGAAATGCTTCAGGATATAAGAAAGATAATTCCGGATCACTTCCTTCTGGTCCCAGGCGTAGGTGCACAGGGAGGTGATCTTAAAGCGGTAACGGCGAATGGTCAAAACAGGAATTGCGGCCTGCTGATAAATTCGTCCAGGGGTATTCTGTACGCATCTTCACGCGAAGATTATCCTCAAGCTGCAAGAAATAGTGCACTTAGCATCCAGAAGGAAATGAGTGAACTTCTGAATATCTGATGCTTTGAATCGGACAATAGTGTAAGAAACTTCGCTGCAAATTCATCCCTCTCGTCTTTGCCGGTAACTTTATTGTTACCATGATACTATACCAAACTGTCACTAACCATGAAAGAGGAATTTCTTCATTATGTATGGGAACAAAACCTGTATGATAAAAAAGGCCTGAAGACAACTGATGGTCTGCCAGTTCAAATCTTTGACCCTGGAACAACGAACAGCAATTCAGGTCCGGATTTCCTTGAAGGACGTTTACGTATAGGAGAAATTGACTGGCTGGGAAATATTGAGATACATGTAAGATCCGGTGATTGGTACAGGCACCGGCATCATCACGACCCGATGTACAACAGCACGATACTTCATGTTTGCCTCGTATGCGATCGTGATGTTACTCGCCAGGATCTCAGCAGTGTACCATGCATTGAGCTTAAAGGCCGGATTCCAGCAAAGGTCAAACAACGGTATGATCAATTGAAGAATAATTCACACTGGATCCCTTGCGCCCCTTTCTTACCACAGGTAAAAAATGATCTTATCGAGGCTACACTTGCCGACCAGGGATTGAGAAGAATGGAAGAAAAAGCAAATAAAATGGACAAGATCCTCAAAAGATGCACTGGAGACTGGGATGAAGCCTTTTACATAGCCCTTGCAGGGGGATTTGGCGGAAATATCAACCGACAGCCTTTTACTTACCTTGCTGAACACGTTCCTCTTAAACTTGTCCGAAAGCACCGTCACGACTTTTTATCGTTAGAGGCCCTTCTGTTCGGTGCGGGTGGATTCTTACGTTTTTTAAATGAACCGATTCATGATCCTTATGTCCAAAAGTTGTCAGAACGATTCAGATTTTTAAAGCATTTGCACCAAATTCAGCCCATGGACGCGTATCCATGGAAATTCATGCGCATGAGGCCGGCAAATTTTCCATCTGTCAGACTGGCCCAACTTTGTTCAGTGCTGCATCAGAATGTAAGCATCTTCCCGATGATAAGAGATAATCCTGAATTGCAATATGTTCGTAAATTCCTTGATGTAAAAGTTTCAGATTATTGGGAAGATCATTACGTTCTGAACGGAAATCGATCCAACAGCAGAAGGTCCATGGGTGATGGAATACAAAATGAACTCATTATTAATGTTGTCGTTCCCTTCCTGTATTTGTACGCGGAAAGAAGGGGGCAAAAAGAATTAAAGGAACATACGATCAAAATGCTATGCCAAATTCCGGCAGAGAACAACCGCATAGTGAGAGAATTCAAGAAGCTCCGGGTCAGGTCCGGCAACGCACTCCGTTCCCAGGGGATGTTGCAATTGTACGGAAAAGAATGTACCTTTAAACATTGTTTAAATTGCCCTGTGGGCAACCAACTATTACACAATGAAGAACAGGTTTATTAGCACATGGAAACACCTTATTGAACAACGTGTATTCGGTGTGTGTTCGTATTTTGGCGAACTTATTGGCATGTCGGACTCAAAGCTCAGGGTCTATTTCATCTATGCCAGTTTTCTTACACTTGGTTCCCCGATACTGATCTATCTGGCACTTGCCTTCTGGATGGAATTAAGAAAATTCTTTGTGTATCACAGGAGATCCGTATGGGACCTGTAAGGGGTTCATCGAAAGGGAGGGATCGAATCTATATCCTTGTTTTATTGGCACTTATCCGTTTGTAAGAGACAAACAACTTGTTTACAATTTTAGACGGTGTTCATTTCCTACTATAGAATTCCGCTGAAAGTATGTTTAAGTTTGAGCCAATTAAACGTTAATTATGCAACAGGAACTATCTTTCTACAGGACAACAAAAGGATATAAGAACAACCACAAGACCACAGAACTTATTTGTGAGAATTGTGAGTCTCCCTTTCTTGCAAACCGTAAAAATGCTCGCTTCTGTAGTTCTAGTTGCCGGTCACAATTCTGGTTGGACAAGAACAAGAAACGGGTTATTACATTGGCCGTGCCAGCGGATATTGACGACAATTATCTTGACCACATCAAGGAAATGCTCGTCAATTACAAAAGCAAAAAAGCAAATGGTGAGAGCCTAAATGGAAATCAGCCACAATTTATAAATGAGGATCAGTTCTTTGAATCGGTAGGAGATCTGACAAGCTATTTGCATACTATGGGCTATGAAGACTTCAAGATACCAAGAATGGACATGGGAATCTATTACGATGAAGGCTTGACCATTAAGAAAACCGAAGGAGGTTTTGAAACGCGCATTCATATGCGTCGATAGAATTCCTTAATGCTGATCTGTCAGGTACAGATTTAGAATTTCTACTCGTAAACGATATCTACATTTTTTGTGATCGGATGTGATTGACAGGTAAGTACATATCCCTGCTCTATCTCATCATCGGTTAGTCCTTCTCGTTCATCCATGATCACCTTGCCGCCACGTACCCTGGCTCTGCATGTAGTGCAAACACCTACCGTGCATGAATAAGGAGGGTCAAGGCCTGCATCCTGAGCAGCCGACAGAATCGTTTGTTTCTTCTTGACAACTATCTCATGAACATCCCCATAAAGTTCAACTTGGATCTGATGATCAGTGCTTAATTCTTCCTGATATTCAGGAGCATCAGACTCATGAACTTCTTTTGCCGCTGCTGTGAAGTATTCGGTATGAATACTATGTGAGTCGATCCCGGCTTTTAAGAGGCCATTTTTCACCACTTCCATCATTGGCCCCGGCCCACAGATATAATATTCGCTTCTTAAGGCGATCGTAGGAAATTCTGTACTTAAAATATTGCTGATCTTCTCCTCGGTCAAAAATCCGGACAGGCCGTCCCAGTTCGCCGGAGGAATGTCGAAGCTAGTGATTACTCTGAAACGATCACCGAATTCCTGCTCCAGGTTATTCAGGTCGTCCTTAAATATCACTGAATTTTCATCTCTGTTCGCATAGATCAGTACAACACGACTTTTAGGCTCAAAGTGCAGAATAGTAAGAGCGATAGATCTCAGCGGAGTAATGCCGGACCCTCCTCCGAACAGCACAAAATGTCTTTGTTTGGATTCATCAGGTTCAACCACAAAATTGCCAAGCGGAGGCATCGCATCGATAAGGTCACCTTCCTTCAATTGCCTGTTCATAAAGGTGCTCATGCGCCCGTCTTGAACTTGCTTAACTGCAACCGTAGGCATTGTGTCCAGGTAAGGAGAGGAGCACACTGAATAAGAACGTCGGATATCCTGACCGTTAATATCTTCCCTGAATGTTAAAAACTGACCCGGCTTATAGATGAACTTGTCTTTCAGATGTGGAGGTACCAGAAATCTAATACTTACCGCATCCTCAGTTTCGCGGGTTATCTGATCTACTTTGAGCTTATAGAATCCTGTTGGCATATCCTCACTAATTTTCCGCAAAAGAAAGCAATTGTTGATGGAATAAGAAGTAAGCGACGAATTGATTCTTATCAGTGCACCAATGTATTCTTCCACAGATAGGTCGCTATCTGTACTGCATTCGTTGCTGCTCCTTTGCGAAGATTGTCAGCTACTATCCAGAAATTAAAAGCGTTATCAAGACTTTCATCTTTCCGTATTCTTCCGACAAATACCTCATCCTTCCCCTTACTGTATAATGGCATCGGGTAAATATGATTTTTAGGGTCGTCCTGAACAACAACACCTTCCGTCTCATTAAGGATGGCAATTATATCCTCTCTAGTAGCTTCTTTCTCAAATTCAACATTGACCGATTCTGAGTGACCTCCGTCTACCGGCACCCTCACAGCAGTAGCTGTAATTCTAATATTATTGTCCTCAAGTATCTTTCGCGTTTCATTAACCAGCTTCATCTCTTCTTTGGTGTAGCCGTTATCCATAAAAACATCACACTGCGGAAGACAATTTCTGTCAATTGTATACGGGTAAACCTTCTCAACTTCTTCCCCTTGCCTCTCCCCGGTCATTTGATCGACCGCTCTTTTACCTGTACCTGAAACGGATTGGTAGGTTGAGATCACCAAACGCCTGATACCGAATCTTCGGTGTAAAGGTGCGAGTGTCATAACCATTTGAATGGTAGAACAATTTGGATTGGCGATGATCATGTCACCGGGCCCGATCAGATGAGCATTTATCTCAGGAACTATCAGCTTTTTATCGGGATCCATTCTCCATGCAGAGGAATTATCTATCACCTTTGTGCCTTTTGCAGCAAATTTAGGGGCATACATCAATGACAGATCACCTCCGGCAGAGAAGATGGCAATGTCCGGAACCGCATCTAATGCAGCCTCCAATGTCAACACCTTATATTCCTTATCCCTAAACAGGATTTTCTTCCCGACCGAACGCTGTGATGCTACCGGTATCAATTCCTCAATTTCTATTGGGCTGTCTGCTAAAACATGTAACATTTCAGTGCCTACCATCCCGGTGACACCAACTATTGCTATACGCATCTGATGATTAAATTTTAATAAATTGTTTTTGACCGTCTTTCTTCTGTTTACTGAAACTCACCAATTTGCCAGCTAATTCAGCAGCACCTTTTATAGAGGGTAAGATTTCGTCAAACTCGTCGAAATTAAGAGATTGTTGGCCGTCAGAAAGGGCATTTTCAGGATCAGGATGTATCTCGATCATCAGACCGTCAGCACCGGCAACCACTGCAGCAGCGCTCATTGGCCCGACCAAGGATCTTTTTCCAGTACCCTGACTGGGGTCGGCTATAACAGGCAAATGAGAAAGTTGCTTTGCAAGTGCAATAGCGCTAATATCCATTGTGTTCCTTACCGAAGTATCAAATGTACGGATGCCTCTTTCGCAAAGGATCACCTTTTCATTTCCTCCCAAAAGAATATATTCCGCAGCCAGTAACCATTCTTCTACTGTTGCGTCCATCCCCCTTTTCAGAAGGATTGGTTTATCTACCTTACCTAATTCCTTAAGCATATGGTAGTTCTTCATGTTTCTAGCTCCTACCTGTATGATGTCAGTAGCGTCATACACCTTTGGCAGCAATGCCAGATCCATTAATTCAGTAACAACTCCAAGGTTATATTTATCTGAAACAATTTTAAGATATTCCAGCCCTTCTTCCTGGAGGCCTTGAAAATTGTATGGGGAGGTCCTTGGTTTATAAGCACCGCCTCTGATGAATGGAATGCCCAGTTCTTTAATATGAGCAGCTACCTTCTCGATCTGATCTTCGGACTCGACAGCACAAGGTCCTGCGATCATGAACAGATCTTCACCACCTATTTCAGTGCCTTTTACCTCGAAAACTGTCCTGCTCTTTTTCCAGTTCAGGCTAACCAATTGGTATGGTAATCTTTGCGACATTAATACTGCAAATTAAACACCAACTTTTTATTATAGTTTGGTGTATGTGATTTTTAATTCAATCTTTCTACCGTTTCCTGTAACATCATTGTCCAGTATTAATCTGGCAGGTGTAACAGGATTATCGGTAGGGACCACCAAATAAAGTCCTCTGTTCTTATCAACTCCGTTTAAATAATATTCATCAAGGAGGCCCTGCAAATGCCTTGTAAAGCGGAACACATATTGCTCATTAGCAGCGTCATAAGCGCCACCATAGTTACTGAATCCTATCCATGAAGGACTGGGCGGTGCTATCCGGTCAATAAGGTCAATGATGAACGCATTTGAACTGTCTTTCTCTGACGGTTGAAGCAACAATAATCGCGGGGGCACATCGTATTCATCGGAAAATGAACCACTTTTGACCGGCAGTAAAATTTTAGCTTCATTCACTACTATACGACCGTCAGCAACAAGTTCAAATATATCAGGCAGATCAATTTTAACTTTTGTTCCTGCCATTGACTGCACATAAAGTTCACTATAGTTAATGCCGGGTTGATCTATCTGAACCTGAATGTCAGCATCCAGATCATAATGCCTGTAGGTATTTATCCGTTCAGATTCAGGAGTGATCGGGAATGACTTAGTAAGAGAATCCCCATAAAAAATGGTAAGCCGTGAAGCTGCTGACCTGATATCTATCTCAGCGATCATTCCTTCTCCAGATGCCATTGAGCCTGCATCAGGAACAAGGATCAGTCCTTTCAAGAATTCAAGGAATGCTGATTTCCCAGTATAAACTGTCGGATCGGCATCAAAGAACTCCTGCCCGAAGGATTGATCCAGAACAATCCTCATTTGCGGAACATCCCTTACCTCCACACCGTTCATTTCATAATAAACAGAGTCTTCAGTATTGAACACACCTTCCCATTGTCCTACCTGCGTCCCTCTTTCGAAATCGTAACCAGAATAATAAGAATTTGAAGCTATAAGGTCTTCTTCAAGCCTGTAAACGGCTATTTTTTGCGAACTGGAAGGGTTTCCGTATAACTGTGAATTCCGTTTATACGCTAGGGATAAAACAATAGAATCCGGAGTTGCGATACCGTCAAAATCGATATTGATCTCTGGCAGCTGAACCTGAGTTGTCAGTATTGCTTCACTTTTCCCGAATTCAGGATCATTGATCGCACCAATAATGTTGGACGTCAGGGAATCTGCCTTTACTGAATCTTCGGCAATGGTGTAAGCCACCAGAGCCATATTATTTGCTACAATACCATTCACCTGTCCTCCATTAGGACTCAGTTTTAACAACTCATCATCCTTCTTACAGGATTGTATCGTCAACAGAACAATGAGCGGGAGCAATATGGCGGTCCTTGACCTCTTACGAATTCCTGGCAAGGACATTCTCATAGAACTGAACATATTCATCCCCCAGGTCATCGCCTTTGTGCTCAAGTATAAGCTTATCACCTAAAGACTGAAGATGATCTATGACGTTTGGATCAATGCCCGATTTAAATTTCACCACCGCATCAGAATGCGTAATAGCGCCAATATACATGCTGGTGCAATCTGCATTCTGGAATGGTTCCAGCTCTTCATCAGTGATATGGTTAAGGCTTGCTTTTCTCGTAAAGTCTTCACCTAATGATTCACCAAAAGAATTTTCAAATACAGAGTAAACTACTTTTGCATTCTTGAATACAGGTTCGTCCTTGTATATGGTCTTCAGGTACAATGGGATAAGACTTGTCATCCATCCCTGGCAGTGAATGATATCCGGGTACCATCCTAATTTTTTCACTGTCTCCAAAGCACCTTTGCAGAAGAAGATCGTCCGTTCATCATTATCTGCATAGAATTTGTTGTCCTTGTCCTTGTACACGAACTTCCTGTGGAAATAGTCCTCATTGTCCAGAAAGTAAACCTGCATCTTGGTACTTGGGATCGAAGCAACCTTAATGGTTAATGGGTTATCGTTGTCATCGATAGTAATGTTCATCCCCGAAAGCCTGACCACCTCGTGGAGTCTGTTCCTTCTCTCGTTGATCACACCAAATCGCGGGACCAGTATCCTGACCTCATTGTCCTTCTCTTGAATCGCTTCCGGTAACTGTCTCGAAATGTCACCTAAATTTGTGCTTTCCAAAAACGGACTCATCTCCGAAGAAATAAACAACACCTTTTTTCTATTATTTTCCATAGAGTGAATTTTAAAAGATATACAAAGATACCGCGTTATTTCTGCATTTTTGCCTTATAAAACACTTGCTTTTTATCGAATTTTTTATTAAATGATGTTGCTAAAAACGGCACTCGAAGCAAAAAAACAGGTCCAAAAGGATAAAAAGGCCGGTTTTCGTATCGGATTGGTCCCAACCATGGGTGCATTGCACCAGGGGCATATTTCTTTGGTCCAGGCTTCAAAAGAACAATGCGACAGAACATATGTCAGCATTTTTGTGAATCCCGCCCAGTTCAATGACAAGAAGGACCTGGATGCATATCCTGTCGATCTGGAGTCAGACCTTAAGTTGCTTGAAGCCCACGGAGTTGACGCTGTCTTTATTCCTACGGTCGAAGATATCTATCCCGAGGATCACCCTTTTCCGAAAATTGACCTGAACGGTCTGGATAAAATACTGGAAGGTGAAATGCGCCCAGGTCATTTTGATGGGGTAGCAAAAGTTGTGTACCGGTTTTTTGAAATAATGACTCCGGATGTTGCTTTCTTTGGGCAGAAGGACTTTCAGCAAACGGTTGTTATTCGCCATATGACAGATCTATTTAACCTTCCTACCGAGATTGTAATCTGCCCGACGCTTCGCGAACCAAGCGGTTTGGCAATGTCTTCCAGGAATATTCGGTTGAGTGAATATGACAGAAGCAGAGCCGGATTCCTTTATAAGACCCTTCTCAAGCTGAAGGAGGATATCAATTATATTGCGCTGGAGGAAGCCGTTGGAAAAGCAAAAAACTACCTACGTAACTTACCCGGTGTTAAAATTGAGTATTTTGCTCCCGTAAACGGCCGAAACATGGAAATAGTCCACGACTTAAGTCAGGATTATATCGTTTGTGTCGCAGTCATACAGTTCGGAGGCATCCGAATGCTTGATAACATTGTATTAAAAAAATGAAATTTAATTTCTTATCCTTTCTTTTCGTATTGCTGATCTCAGCAGGTAGGTCTTTCGCTCAAACTCATTACCCTGTGAATGGAGCTGACAATTCAAAGAACTGGACCACGGTTTTTATTAATGCGCATATTAAAACAGCCGATACTGAATACCTGAACGGTCAAATGCTGATCCGGGGAAATAAGATTATAGCGATAGGCAAAAAGGTGGGCATTCCTAAAAATGCGAGGGTAATAGACCTTCAAGGCAAATGGATATACCCGTCGTTCATTGAACTCTGTTCTGAGTATGGAACGAAAAAACCACATTCCGAAAAGAACCAAAATAAAACTGATCACATAACCCGAAGACAAAAAGGACCTCAGGCGGATCGAACGACAAGCGGCGCTAAATACTGGAATGAAGCTGTCCATCCTGAAGATGCCGCTATTGCCAACATTGACCCTGATGAAAAAGAGGCAAGGGAACTAATGCAAGCTGGATTCGGGATCGTGCTTGCAGGAGAACATGATGGAATTATTCAGGGGCAATCAGCACTTCTAATGCTCGGAACTGATAAGATCCATGACCTTGTAATCGATCCTCATGCGGCTCTTTCTGTTTCTTTTTCAAAAGGAAGATCTAAGCAGGATTATCCCAATTCGCAGATGGGAAGCATTGCTTTGATAAGGCAGGCTGTTCATGATGCAAAATGGTACAAAGAAAAAAAAGAGAATAACAACATTTCACTGGAGGCCCTATCTGTTCACCTGACTTCTCCTTGGGTGGGATACACCACAGACTGGCAGGAAGTTCAGCGTATGGATAATCTGCTAAGCTCATTCGGAATAAAAGCCATCATTCGCGGCAACGGGGATGAATTTAAAAACCTTCAGGCCATGTCAGGAATACGAGGATTTCTTGTTGTTCCTTTCTATCCTGAAAATGAGAAAGGCAAAAAGATCCCGCTATCCGAATTGCCATACAATGAATTACAAAGCATGGCACTTCGACCTCAGAACATGGCAATGCTAAGTAAAATTCGTACTGTATTTGGGATAACCTCCAGTGGCAATAGCACATCTCAGTTTGCAAAGAAATTAAGAGAAGCTGTTGAATATGGCCTTGACCCGGATGTCGCCCTGGATGCGCTGACAAGGCTCCCTGCAGAAAAACTAGGCAAGCATAATATCGGTGATCTGAAACCTGGGTATTTAGCTAACTTTTTCATCTGTGACAGCAACTTCTTTTTAAATCAGACAACGATTCTGAACCATTGGACCAATGGAACAATGCACGATTTCGGGCCATCCAATGTATCACTGTCGGGCACTTACTCGATCGTTGCTATAAAAGACACGCTGGAATTGAAAATCACACAAAGCAAATCTGTTCTAACCGGATCTATCGGGCCAAAATCAAAAGCCGGCCGCGTTTCATTTGAAGGGACAAATATTTACATTCATTATAAAGATCTGCAGTTGACCGGTTCAATAAATGAAAGTGGGCTGATCTCCGGAACTGGCTATAGTGCAGGAACAGAATTTCACTGGAAAGGTGTCAAAGTAGACGAAAAGAAGAAAAAGGCAAGATCAAGGACCTATCCTAAAATGGAGTATCAACTTGCATTTTCGTACGCAGATAAAAAATCAAATGACTATCTGATAAGGAATGCAACGGTATGGACATCTTCAGCAAAAGGGGTCATGCCGAATTCAGATGTACTAATAAAAGATGGGAAGATCGTCTCGATCGGGAAAAACCTTGAATTACCTGCCGGCACATCTGAAATTGACGGCACAGGCAAGCATCTGACTCCGGGTTTCATCGATGAGCACAGCCATATTGCGATATCTAAAGGTGTGAACGAAGGAACACAAGCGGTAACTTCTGAGGTGCGCATTGCTGATGTGGTCAATGCAAACGACATTAACATTTATCGACAACTAGCAGGTGGCGTGACCACTTCTCACCTACTTCATGGCTCGGCAAATCCTATTGGAGGGCAGACAGCCCTTATTAAGCTTCGTTACGGGGAAGACCCTCAAGGGCTTATGTTCGGGAATGATCATCGTTTTATAAAATTTGCTCTTGGCGAAAACGTCAAACACAGCAACTGGGGGGATAAGTATGTCGTCCGTTTCCCGCAGACCCGCATGGGAGTCGAGCAAACCTTTATGGATGGTTTCACCAGAGCACTGGAATACGAAAAATGTCGTAAAACCAATAATTGCGCTATTGACCTGGAGCTTGAAGCACTGCTAGAAATAGTGCAGGGAAAAAGGTTCATCACTTGCCACAGCTATCGACAGGATGAGATCAATATGCTGATGCATGTCGCCGATTCATTTGACTTTACCGTCAACACGTTTACGCACATCCTTGAAGGGTATAAAGTAGCGGATAAAATGAAAATGCACGGCGTCGGTGCCTCCACTTTTTCTGACTGGTGGGGATATAAGTTTGAAGTAAACGATGCGATTCCCTGGAATGCCGCAATTTTGAACAGCCAGGGAATTATCACCGCAATAAATTCTGATGACCCGGAGATGGGCCGTCGTCTGAACCAGGAAGCAGCTAAGACGATTAAATATGGCGGGNNGCTTTTTCTTTTATCTGTCTTACACGTTCCCTTGTAAGTCCGACCTTTTCAGAAATATCTTCCAGTGTATGTGCCGGACCACCGTCAAGGCCATAGTAATAACGAAGTACGTCACGTTCCTTTTCGCTAAGTGTAGAAATAACCCTGTTGATCTCTTTCTGCAATGACTCGTTCATTAGCGGATTATCAGGATCTGGCTCATCGTTATTGTCGAGAACACCAAGAAGCGTGTTGTCCTCTCCTTCGGTCAGAGGCGCATCAATTGAAAGATGTCGTCCTGATGTCTTGAAAGCATTTTCAACTTCGGTCAAAGGTATATCCAATGCCTGGGCGATCTCTTCAGCTGTTGGTTCGCGCTCATGTTCCTGCTCTAACCTGGCCGCAGCAGCTGTGATCCTTCCAATTGATCCAACCTTGTTCAAAGGCAGACGCACTATCCTGGACTGATCAGCCAATGCTTGAAGGATACTTTGACGAATCCACCAAACAGCATATGAAATGAATTTAAATCCCCTCGTTTCATCA
>DJML01000014.1 GCA_002436505.1 Bacteroidetes bacterium UBA6491
ACACACGCCCTTGTTCTGTCGGGCAAATAGGAAATTATACAAGGCAGTGCGAACACCGCCGATATGCAATGGTCCTGTCGGAGAAGGAGCAAAACGTACACGAACTTGACTTGACATAAAATGATTTAAACGGCAAAGATACACTGAGGAACGTACGACGGCAAAAATTGGTCATTAAATGTGTTTCAGACCCTATTTGACGCATAAATTGACCCTGGATAGGTTTTAAATTTAGCACAAATCGGATTTAATCTATATCTTACTTTTTACAGGAAAATCCATTCGATAATCCGTATATTATCCATAAAATAGTGTATATTTGGTTTCTTGCTAAACCATTGCTTAAGCAATGTACGTTATGTTGAATTTGAAAGTTAATCATTTACCCCTGGTTTGTCTTCTACTTCTTTTAACCGTTTTTGGATGTAAAAAGACAGAAGAAAGGACCGTTCCTGATAATGAAGCGGTGATCCCGCACAAAGTTTCCACGATCAAGATCGAGAATTATGTCAATCGATGTTTTATCGACCTTTTGGGGCGTACTGCCCTTGAGTCTGAACTGGATGAAGAGGTGGAATTACTTAAGGAAAACAATCTTTCCAGGGAAGCAAGGCTCGCTTTTGTTACAAAACTTCAGACAGACACGACCTTCCGGGAGGGGGATTCTTCTTATATGCACGCTTATTTTCAGCGTATCTATGATCTGGCGAAGTCAAGGTTATGTGAAGGTGCAGCAGACGGTGAATTTCTGCGTTATGTTGGCCTGGCCAATTTTGGGATCTTACAGGCCAGGTTGTACGGGGACTCTATCACGGTGTTCAGGTTGCTGGATCAGATCAGAAGAAATCAATCGGTGGTGGACAGCAGGATCGAATACCGAAAGGGTGAAATTGAGATAAACGAAATGTTTACACGCCTTCTGGACAACAATGTTTATGATGTCATAAACATGAACACGTTCAATTTTGTAAATGCTTCTTTTGATGACCTGCTCTACAGATTTCCGTCGCAGTCAGAATTTAACATCGCATACAAGATCATTCAGAATAATGAACTGGGTGTTTTGTTCGGTGGAGCTGCCAGCAATAAAAGGCAGTACTGCGAACTTGTAGCTAATTCAGATGATTTTTATGAAGGCCTGATTAAATGGGCATATATACTGTTCCTTGCCAGAGAGCCATCTCCTCAGGAAGTGGCAAACTACTACCCGGAACTGAGAGAGACAGGAAACTACCATGAGCTGGTACGAAATATTGTGATTAAAGATGAATATGGGAATTTTTAAGAAAAAGAATCTGACAGTAATTGCTTTCTTTATGGCATTTGTCTTGTCCGCATGTGAGAAGGACGTTATTCCTACCTATGGGGTTAATCCGGTATCAGTGGAAGATGAAAGTCTTCTGAAATTTAAGAAAAAAACGCCAAAGCAATACATCTCTATCCTGTATACAGATCTGTTCAAAGAAGCCATTTCAGTAAATAAACTGGCAAGCACGGAAAGAGTGATCGAATCAGTTGGTGATAAGGCGCTGGTCCATGAGATCATCGTGAGTAACTACATGAACCATCCTGATGTTACCATCCCTGCGGATACGTTCATGCGAAATAATCTGGATACATTTATTAGCCTGACCTACAGGAAATTCTATCTACGTCAACCGAGCCAGATAGAACGTTCATTCTTTAAAGAGTATATCAGTAATAATCCCAATGTAACAGTTGAATTAGTTTATGTGGCCTTTGCTGCTTCCGATGAATATCAGTTTTACTAGGAAATGTTATGAAGAGAAGAGAATTTATTAAAAAAGCATCCCTGACTGCTGCCGGAAGTATCGCATTTCCTTACATACTTCCGTCAGGAAGACTCTTTGCTCAAACGGGTACGGAACTGGCAGGTCACGTAGTATATGTTCTGTTTGCAGGCGGTGTGCGTCACCAGGAATCGATAGGGCAACTGTATCTCAGTGGAAGTCAGGATTCAAATGTCGGCGGTAACGTGATGTACAACATGCTCAACGGAGCGCCTCCTGATAGAAAAATTGTATATGGTACCACACCTGCCGGTGAACCGCAGGGCAGTCAGCCAATACCTCAGTTGCTCGGATCTACCATCCAGTCTCAGGGAACAACATTTCAGGAAGTAAGAGCTGTTAACGGAGGCCATTATGGCGGATTGACGTCGCTGATCACTGGAAACAGGGCCACAGCACAAGGATTAAGGGTGAGGCCAAATTATCCGACGGTATTCGAATATTTAAGAAAGCACCGTGGTTTTGCGACTACAGACGCATGGTTCGTAGGAAATGGCATTGGCAATTCTGTGCCCCTCCTGAACTCATCCGAACATCCGGAATACGGGTTGAATTATGGAGCAAATTTCGTTGCCCCGCTTATAACTTTTGGTGGAGAAGGCAGGGATATCCTCGCTAACGCCAAAGTTTATCACCCGCAGGAAGAACTTGAACCAATTTATAAAATGAAACATTTCCTTGACAATTCTTTCAGGATACGCCAGGGAGATATTGAAGGCATCAGAAATACGGAAGAGGAAAAGATAAACATCAAAGCCTTCTTCAGAGATATTTTCAACCGGGGCGGGTCTACAGCAAGTCCACCGGTTGCGGATAATGGGGACCTTAGGACCGTAGGCTATGCAGCTGAAGTGCTTAAATGGTTCAAGCCAAAATTAATGGTCGTCAATTTACACGCCGTTGATAGCTGTCACTCGAATTTTACCAGCTATCTGAGAAGCCTTCACAGAGCAGATCATGCCGTCGGATGGTTATGGAATTACATTCAGAACAATATTCCTGAGATGGCCAACAACACAATCATGATTGCAACTCCTGAATGTGGAAGGAACGAGAACCCAAACCCGATCCAGGATGAAAACGACTGGTTTGCATACGATCATAGCGGCGACCTGAACACACAACGGGTATTTACACAAATGGTCGGTAAAAATGTCCCTCAGAACCTTGTGGTCGGCAGCGAGTCAAACCCTATAGGTACATCAGTGGACAACGTGCTTACGATCGCCGATATTTTCGGGGTGAAAGACCAGGTAAATGCTGCAGGATTTATCGATAATTCTGCTCGTTCATTATTTGATCGCATTTAAATTATGAGGATAAAGGAAACATACATATCGCCTGTACTGGTCATTGCATTTGCCGCAATTGTTCTTCTGTTCTCGTCGTGCAAGAGGGAAACAATAGAGGCAGACAATCCATACAATAATCAAGGCGAACTGGATGAACACGATCGAGTTCTAGGGGATTCTCTGAAGCTGGATACTTTCTCAATTCAGTGGATACAGAAACATATCTTTACGCCAACGTGTGCGAACTCAGGTTGTCATGACGGTTTGTTTGAACCGGATTTCAGAACGGCATCAAGCTCCTATAATACACTTGTGAACCGTGCTCCTATTAAACAGGACGCGCTGGATCCTCTTCCAGCACGTGTAGTTCCGGGAATGGCTGATCGTTCAATGTTAATAAGAAGACTTACGGAAGACCTGAACGGGAACTCCGGGATAATGCCGCTTGCAGTTGAGCAAGATTCTGACTGGCCGGCGAAGAAGGAGGAGTATATCAGCATCATCAGTAAATGGATCAACGATGGTGCAAAGGATCTTAACGGCAATTCAGGCGACAGCCTTGACATAGAACCACAGTTCGTCGGATTTACAGTTTTCCTTAACGGAAGTGAATTGCCAAGGGCGAATGAACAAACCCCGATTCTTGTCCCTCAGGGTACTTCAAATCTTGAAATATGGTTTGCCTATACAGATGACCACCTTTCTCCGGTGGATTTTATGAACAACACCTTTGCATTTACAATAGATGCAACGGATTTTAAAGATAGTGTGACCTGGAAACAACTGTCAAAAGTTCCAGGGGGTAAAACATTTACGGGCTATTTTGGTGATCAGGTGACCTCGTACCATAAGGCGACAGTGGATGTGTCATCATACAATGTAAATGATGTGATATGGTTCCGTTCAAAGGTCTCTGATAACGTCAATGACGTAGAACTCCCGAACGATAATATGCTTTTTAACCTGCGACTGAACGCAACGATCAGAATACAATGAGAGAATATTTTTACATAGTCATATTATCATTTCTGATACTGGGATGTACAAAGGAAAATCTGGTATCTCAGGAACCCGGACCTCCGACCATTGAGTTCGTTGATATTCAGCCGCGAAACGTTGTGGAATTCAAAGACTCAATTTCTGTAACATTTCGATATTCAGACCCCGACGGAGACCTGGGCTCAGAGAATCCTGACCGTAAGCTTGTCTCCGTGATGGATACACGGCTTGATGAGCCTGACTATTACCATTTGCCGATTCTGGCACCTCCGGGCTCCAAGCCTGCCATTAAGGGGCAGCTTACAATGAAATTGAAAAACACTTTCCTACTAGGTTCAGGAGGAGACGAGGTGACTTCATACGTTATAAAGGTTACAGACAGGGCTGGAAATGAGAGTAATTCAATAACCACACCACCGATCACCATCTCAAAAGAATAATGAAATGGATAAATATCATTGCACTGCTGTTTGTCTGCACAGTTGCTACTGCACAACAGACTTACAACCTGTCAAATATGACGGCATACGATTGCTATGGTATTTTATATGACAGCGACGAGGGCGACAATGATACATACGATCATAACGAGGACCTGATCTTTAAGATATGTGTTCCGGGTGCCAGCAGCATCACCATAGATTTTGATTCATTCTGCACGGAACCTGATGAAGATTATCTGATAATCTATGACGGCAGTGACACCACAGCCAGTAAAATGGCAAAACTCAGCGGGTCGACAAGTCCGGGAAGCTATACTTCAAGCGGAGGATGCCTTACTTTTTATTTTCATTCTGATAAAAGCGTATCATGCTTTGGATGGAAGATCATATGGGAAGCAGAGATTGAACCGCCACAGGCACCGAGATTTCTCTACCAGCCTGATGTGAGCTGTGAATCCACTTCTTTTGGGGTCAGATTCGATCAGAAACTGAATTGCGATTCTGTCAGAGATTCTTCGTTCCTTGTTACAGGTGTTCTGTTGCCGCAGATCGCATCGATCACACCGGTAAACTGTGACGGAAACAACGAAACGGACTCATTCATCATCAATTTAGATCGGCCGCTGGATAGAGGAGGCAGCTACAGGGTAGATTTTACATACGTCTATTATGATGCGTGTGATTCTCCATGGGTGCTTGATACATTTGTTTATTTTAATATTAATGACTGTCCTATCGAGGTTGACCTGACCCTTGATGATGATACCATTTGCCTTGGGGCCTGTACCTACTTAAATGTTGACATTACCGGAGGAGATTCTCTGAACTACGTGTACTACTGGGACCCATCCGCACCTTCAGGTTCTGAGCCTTACCTCGTATGCCCGACGACAACAACGAAATACAAACTCAGGGTAGAAGACGGGGTCTCATTGCCGGGGTCTGATTCTATTGTGCTGACGGTACTGAATCCACCCAGGGCCATGAATGATACGACAGTTTGTATTTACAGCGGACCATTCACCCTGACCGCTAATCCAGCGGGCGGAACATGGCAGGGAAAAGGAGTGGACACGATCAATGCAGGGCGTTATGTTCCTTTACAGGCAGGCGCAGGTCTGGATACCGTTGTTTATTCAATTAACGGATGCATGGAT
>DJML01000042.1 GCA_002436505.1 Bacteroidetes bacterium UBA6491
ATGGCTACCTGACCGCCTTTCGCCAGGATCTGAAGGGCTAGTTCTCTGCCTATTCCACTTCCTGCACCGGTTACAACCCAAATTTTATCATTTACTTGCATAAGCTCTTGATTCGTTTGTGCAATTAAAACCAGACTTCCCTATGTCCTGATCTTTGGTTCGGCTATTGATTTGCTTTATTCACTCTGGCAAATGGAAGCTCAGGATGACAATTTCACTCAGGAGGCACCCAATCTTTATCTTCAAATTTACTGACCCTGTCATTGTCATCAAACCAATCCGTTATGATAAATGTCTTATTTGATATGGAAATGATAAATAAATGCAGACGTATCCTTTTGTTTTGGATGAATTGTATTCAATAGCCACAGGTCAGGCCTTTGAATCGAAATAATGGCAGCCTTCATAGATACTGATTAATATTGACCAGGTTGGTCAACAAACCTAGATCTGTAAATATATGCGGAGCAGATGTAATCTCTACATGTAACCATTCAATTCGTACTCAGGTGTTATTCCTTACCATTTCTGATAATTATTAGTTCTTTTAAGGACACAGTGTATCAATGGTCATCCAATTGTCAAGTCCTCTGAATTTTTAAATTAAAACCAACGTTTTGGATTTTTTTATCGTCTTTATCATTAGTGAAACGAACAAATATTAAACTCGTCTTGCTAATGATCTTAACGGTTTATGTTAAGACCGGGATAGCTCAGAATGCATTGTTTACTGATCATGGATTCATTCCAAAGGCAAATATATCTGCGACACTTGGTTACGCTGCTGAGTTTCAGAGTGCTTTCCATTTAAATGGTGAAGTTTTCATTGCGACAAGCGATGGCGTTTGGAAACATACGATCTCTACTAAAACGTGGATGGCATCAGGGTTGCAGGGAAAAAAAGTCTCATGCCTGGTGAAACATCCGACTGATACAGATAAGATATTTGCTGCAACCCGGGTCGGTCCGCTTGGTGGTGGGAACAAAGTTGCTCTTTACATCTCTGATGACGCGGGGGCCTCCTGGCAGGAATCAGACACTTCCTTGCATGAGACAATTTCTTGCATTGAGTTCAATCCATCCAATGCTTCCTATATGTATGCGAATGTTGAAGGATCAGATATTATAATGTCATCGGATGAAGGCAGAACATGGACCAAACCTCTGGGGTTGCTCGGTTATACCTGTTATATCTTGTTTTTGCCGAATAACGACAGCATGATCTTCCAGGGATCGGAAAGTCCTCTGGATTGTGCATGGCTGGGTAGCTATAAACTGAAAAAAGACAAATCCGTGGATTTCGGGAGTTTTAAAATAGTTGTAGATGGCCAATGTGGCACGGGTCCATGGGAGAACAGACGCCCGACGAATCTGTCAGCATACAGCCATACGGGAAATACAATTTATGTTGGCCAGGAAGGTGCGCTTTCAAAAGTTGATCCTTCTGAAGTGAATCAAACCAGGTTTATTTATGTTTCAGAAGGACAAAAGGACAAACCGTATTCCTATATTTATGGTGTTTGGGTGGACGTAAAGGACTCCGGACATATTGTCTTCGGTGGGGCATTAAACGGAGACAACAGCGGGTTAATGCAGCTTTATGAAACATACGACGGGGGCGGGCGCGTGTTCAAATATGAGCAGATATTCGATGTAAGTGCACCTCATATTTGTGAAATTGTAGATCTTGGCAACAATAAACTGGGTATAATCATTAACGATAATGACAGCAATAAGGTCAAACTAGTCATTATGGAGCCAGAATCTTTGAATGTAAATGAGGACCTGATTCCTGCGGGACTGACCATTTACCCAAATCCGACCAGAGATCAGGTGTATTTTAAATATCCAGAGAACCTTCACATGGGAAAAATGAATGTTGAAGTTTACAGCTCATACGGTAATTTACTGATTCAGTATAAAGGAAATGCACCATTGAGCTCAATCTCAACAAAGCTTTTGTCCACAGGAATCTACTATCTAAGGATTTCCATTGACGACGCTATTTTTATTAAGAGGCTTATGGTGGACAGATAGTTCATGAAAGCCATTGGCTAAAAGGCCCCTTCCAATTACCATTAGATCTAGAATCAAAGAAAAGAATTATGCGCATCTGAACCTTTGCACTATTCTAAGATTTATTACCTTTCCCAACCTTTGCAAATGGGAGAGAATATTTTGATTTATGGCGCTTACGGGTATACCGGTTCACTGATTGTTGATCTGGCAGTGAAAAAGGGATGGAGACCCATGGTCGCAGGAAGGAACCGTGATCTGATAAGGTCACTTGCAGAAAAATACGATCTGAAATTTGCATGCTTTCCAATTCATGACCAGAAGAAATGGGACGAGGCGTTGGCCGGCAAGGATCTTTTAATGAATTGTGCCGGACCTTTTTCTCTTACCATTGAAGAAATCCTGCCTGCCTGCATTCGCAACAAGACGAATTACACGGATATAAATGGAGAGATTGATGTTTTTAATTATATCCAGAACCATGACCTGGCGGCAAAAGAAGTTGGGATAACGCTGCTTCCGGGAATCGGATTTGATGTCGTTCCTACCGATTGTCTTGCAAGATTTCTGTACGAGAAATTACCATCGGCAACGCATCTGGAGCTGGCCTTTGAGGGTTCGTCGGGGTTGTCCAGAGGAACCGCTCTTTCAGTTCTGAACCGGTTCGGCAAGGGCAGCGCTTTTCGCCAGGACGGAGAGATAATACAGTGTCCGCTGGCAAGCATTTACAAAAAGATCAATTATGGCGGAAAGGACAGGCTTTCTGTTTGCATTGCATGGGGAGATGTTTTCACCGCTTTTTATACCACCGGAATACCAAATATAAAGGTGTTTACCGGAATGCCTGCGAGAACATTTAAAGCATTGAAAAGGGCAAGTAAATTGACGGGATTGATCAAAACAAGACTGGTGCAGTGGTTAGGCAGATATTATATCCGAAAGAACATTACCGGTCCTGTAGAGGAGATAAGGGAAAGTTACCGAAGTTACATCTGGGGACGCGTTTATGATGAGGCTGGAAATCAGGTCATCGCAGAAATAGAAACGCCTGAATCCTATAAATTGACAGCAATTGCAGCCGTCCTTTGTGCTGAAAAGATAATGGCCGGGGAAGCGAAACCGGGATTCATTACCCCAGCAGGTGCCTTTGGTGCGGATCTGATAATGGAGGTAGATGGTGTGGTTCGTGAAATTGTCTTGAATAAGTAATTTGTGGTTTCACTTATCCTGATATACGTGGCAAAATTGACTATTTAGTTACTTTATATAACTTGCATATTTTATAAACAGAATAAATTATGACCTGTTCGCACTGCTGTGGCGCTGAGAAAATATTCGACAGTAAGGAGGCCTCTAAGAAATTGAGGAATTACCGTAGGAAAGGGCCACGTAAAACTACCAGGAGGCTATTAATGGCCATTGGAAATAAAAACCTGCAAGAAAAAACCCTGCTGGATATCGGAGGGGGGGTAGGGGCTATTCAGCACGAGCTTCTGGCTAAAGGTCTTAGGTCAACTACGGACGTGGATGCGTCCCTGTCATATATCAATGCGGCAAAAGAAATATGCATAGAAAAGGGCATGACGGACCGAATGGAATTTGTTTATGGCGATTTTCTGGATGTATGCCCAACTGTGGCAAGTCATGATGTGGTGACTTTGGAAAAGGTAGTTTGCTGCTATCCTAATGTGAAAGATCTGATCAACAGTTCTGCCGGCAGATCTGAAGAAATATATGGATTGGTTTACCCCATGGATAATTGGCTGAGTAGATTTACGAACGCAGTAGGAAATATATATTTAAGGATAACAAAGAATTCATTCAGGTCCTATGTACATCCTGAATCTATAATAAATTCACTGATCGTTAACAACGGATTTGAGAGAGTTCATTACAGCTCAGTTTTTCCATGGAGGGTAGCAGTTTACAGAAGAGTATCTGCCATCCGGTAAATATCTTCTATTGAGCCGGTCTTGGTTTTATATGATTTTACTTTGGCATGAAATTAAAGATGGCAGCAATGTTGAATTGTTTGCTGGTTGCAGAAACATTGCCGGTAGTTTCTTCGGTAAGATTGTCCTATGGCTTGTAGCCAACAGTGAAATTTCCTTCCATTTGGATTATTTTACCATTAAAATCTAGTTCATCTTCCGGATGGACGATCGTACTTATGTTGATGAACCCAGCTCTTTCTAACAATTGTTCACAGTCCTTAGCAGTGTATTTCTGAAATCCGAATTTTGTTGCCTCGATCTGATCTAAAAAAGCTTTATCTCTAAAGGCAATAAGTGCCTTACCTCCTGGTTTTAATACCCTCAGGAGCTCTTTGGCACAATTTTCCGGATCCGGCCAGAAATACAGCGTGTTGGTGGTGGTAATGCTGTTGAAGGACGCCTTCTTAAAAGGTAGTTTTTCAATTGAACCTTGAACAAATTCTGCCTTTTTGTCTTGTATTAAACTTTCGTTTAATCTTATCGACTCTTCAACCATTGTTGAAGAATAATCCAGCCCGGTAACATGCAACCCATCCGCCAGACCAAGTAGTTCCTTTATAAACAGTCCATTTCCCATCCCGATCTCCAGAATTTTGTCACCTTCTGATGGTGCTAAAACTTTGTAGGTATTCCGACATATCTGCTTATTCCCTTCATTCATTTGTTCACCCACCTTCTTGCCAACGATGCCACTGGGTTTTCTTAGTTGTGATGCCAATTCCTTGGGTTCGATCTTGCCATCTCCGAATTTATTCGCCATGCCCAAATATATAGTTTATATGCGGGTTATAAATTTCCACCCGATTATGGCTTTAAGCTGGTTGCGTGATATGATCTGTCTCGTCAATTTTTATACTGAATGTAAATGTTATGAATTCGTAAATTTGAACAAGTGACGAGACCTTTGCCTCATTTGCGGCAGTTCTGTCAGATAGGTTATTGATAATTAATGAATAGAAAGAATCCGAAGGTTGATGAATTTATAAATAAGGCCTCCAGATGGCAGGAAGAATTTAGGGTGTTGAGAAGGATCACTTTGGATTGCGGGCTAACTGAAGAGTTGAAGTGGTATCAGCCATGTTACACATTTCAGAATAGTAACGTAGTTATTATCAGTGGATTTAAAGATCACTGCATACTCGGTTTCTTTAAAGGGGCCCTGCTGGATGATCCGAAAGGGATATTGATCAGGCCGGGAGAACATACGCAATCGGGTCGGCAGATCCGGTTTAATGGAGTTGAAGAAATCGTCGAAATGGAACCTGTCCTTAAAGCATATATCTTTAATGCTATTGATGTTGAGAAAGCGGGTATGAATGTTGTATACAAAAAGACTTCACAATATGAGATCCCGGAAGAGTTTAAGAATAAACTGGACGAGATGCCTGACCTGAAGTCCGCTTTTGAATCTCTGACACCTGGAAGGCAAAGAGCATATCTCCTTCATTTTTCTGCACCTAAACAATCCAAAACCAGAACTTCACGGATAGAAAAATGCATAAAGAACATTCTCAACGGTGAGGGTTTAAATGAACAGTATTCGAAAAGAAGGTAGGGCTTATCCGGTATTGCCGCAAACGGAGAAATGTTTTTCTTTTTATATATTGCATTGGCTTATTGAAAGCAATATCTTGCTTTTGGTACTAATAAAGATCGACTATGCCACTTTATATGGATCGTCATTACATTAAGGGAATGACAAAAGAGCTATTGGATCAGGCCCATGAGCAGGATCTGAAGGTCCAGGGGAAATATGGAGTAAACTTCATTACCTACTGGTTCGACGAAGCAAGAGGAACATCATTTTGCCTGATAGATGCACCGGATATAAAGTCAATAAAAAATGCCCATGATGAGGCACATGGCTCAGTTCCCAATGAGATAATTGAGGTGGATCCTGCAATAGTGGAGAGTTTTCTGGGGCGGATGAAAGATCCTGAGCCGGACAAAGAGACCAATGAGGTGGTGATTGATTCTGCATTCAGGGTGATCATGTTCACTGATCTTAAGGATTCAACACTTCTGACATCAACGTATGGGGACAGAAGAGGACTTCACCATGTGCATGTTCACAACGGTATCACGCGAAGTGCACTCAGAAACAACGCAGGTTCAGAGATCAAGCACACCGGAGATGGTATCATGGCTTCATTTATGAAGGTTAACGCTGCGATTGAATGTGCAAAAGAGATCCAGCATGGTTTCGGCAAGTACAACGAGGAAAATACTGATGATCAGCTTCGGTTGAAAATTGGGCTTGATGCCGGTGAACCCATCGAAGAATACGGGGATTTTTTCGGTAGCGTTGTCCAGCTTGCTGCGCGCCTGTGCGATCGGGCGGAACCAGGTCAGATCATGGTTTCTTCCAGTATTTATGAAGAAGGACATTCTTCAGGTCTTGAATTTAAAGACCTTGGGAAGGCAAACCTAAAAGGTTTTCATGAACCGGTAAGCATCTTTTCTGTAATATATTAGATGCATTAAGATCTTCCTGGCTCACAAAAGGCCTGGTAATATTGTCATCTGTAGCAATGATCCAGGTCATTTTAATAACGGGAAACATCTCGTACTTTCACAAAATGCGACTATTCTTAAATATACTTCTTCAGGCAATTACTGTCATGATGCTCTTCAGTTCGGCATCGTTATCACTTGCACAAGAGATCGAAAAAGGAACAGAACGTCCGTCTATTTATCAACTTGATCAGAAAGCGGTAATGGTCTCGACAGATTACATATGGTCAATTACGGCCAGTTATGAAAAACTGGTACCCGTTCGGGACAATTTGGGTGCTATGTTAAGAATTGGGGCTGGACCAACCTTCGAGAGCGGTCTGGATCCTGTTATAATGGGCCAGTTCAGTGTCCTGGTCGGGCGTGAAGTACATTTTGCAGAGATCGGAGCTGCCTTCTATCAGACATTCAGGTTTTATCCATCCTTTATTTCAAACTTTGGATACCGATACTCGGGCAGAAGAGGATTATTGGTAAAAATTCAAATGAGTAGCAAGGCATATCTTGATCCTTCCTGGATACGTGAATGGGGAGGTACAGAAACATGGCCAAGTGTTCAATTGGGCTATCGACATGTCTTGAAAACAAAATGAATCCAGAGAACAGGGGTTAAAAATATTCGGGAAAAGGTCGCCCAGATCCATTTAGTTAATTGGCAGGGTCCAAAGGTTGATCTAATCGCTTTTGACAATTGCAACACGTTCAATAACAGGGAGTACTGTTCGGATTAACCAATAACATTTTTTATTCGGACTTTTTTGTCTGAATTAAAAAGAATTCTATATTTACATCAAATTTCATGGCATATGCTGAGTAAGGCTACCGAATATGCGATCAAGGCGATGATCTTTCTGGCAACAAAGGAGGATCGTTCAGCATATGTCAGAATACACGAGATCGCAGAGGCAATAGATTCCCCAAAACCCTATACATCAAAAATTCTTAACCGCTTGCGACGTAATGGCATTCTTGAGTCGACGATCGGAGCCAAAGGAGGGTTCCGGATACCTGCTAGATCTCGAATATCGCTGATCCAGATAGTTGAGGCGCAGGAGGGACCTGATTCGCTGGACAGATGTCTGCTGGGGCTGAAAAGTTGTTCTTCGAGTCGTCCATGTCCGATTCACGATCAATACAAAGAGGTAAAGGAGAACCTACTAGGCATTCTTCACAGGTCATTTATTGACGATTATACAAGCGATTTAAATGAGAAACAATTGAACCTGAAATAATGAAAGAACACATGAACCGGAAACAAACCTTTTAATACCACAAATATGTTATCAAAATCACAAGCCAAAATCTTCTTTCTTGGCGGTACAATTGTCACGTTTGCCATTTTCCTTGGCCTTTCGTGGCATACCCTGAGTACAGAAGTCCCCAAAAACACACACGAGGAAAACTTAACTGAAGCTGTTGTGCGGGGTAAACACCTATGGGAGTCCAACAATTGCATGGGTTGCCATACCATCCTGGGCGAAGGAGCTTACTACGCTCCTGAACTTACCAAAGTGTATGATAGAAGAGGGGAAGGCTACATTAAATCTGTTCTCATGTCTTCGGGCCCCTGGGCTCCGCGGGGAAGGAAAATGGTTGCTTACAATATGAGCGAGGAAGAAGCGCAGGACATGGTGTCCTTTTTCAAGTGGATAGGAGAAACGGATCTGAATGGATTCCCTCCTGAACCAGATCTTAAACAACAAAACTAACACCCGGGAATTATGAAATATAAATCACAAAAAGTTGCATACTGGTTTTTCGCGTTGGCCATGTTACTTCTGGCTCTACAACTGGTATATGGTTTCATCATGGGCTTTGCCCATATGGGATACGATGGATTACACCAATTTATTCCTTTCAATACAGCACGTGCTGTTCATACTAACTTGCTGGTGGTGTGGATACTCACCGGTTTTATGGGTGCCGCATACTATATCATTCCTGAAGAAGCGGAATGTGAACTGGTAAGCACTAAGCTTGCATATATTCAATTGATCACGCTTGCACTCGTAGGTGTAGCTGCTGTCATTGGTTATCATTTCAACTACTGGGAAGGAAGAAAATTTCTGGAAATACCACGGCCACTTGACTGGTTAGTGGTGATCAACGTACTAACGTTCCTTGGGATAATCCTTGCCACACTTTTCAAAGGCAAAAAGCGGACTACCACATCACTGGTCCTTACAATGGGATTGGTATTTGCTGCGCTGCTCTATCTGCCTGGTATGATCTGGTTCGATAACCAGACAATGGACTCTTTCTTCCGCTGGTGGGTCGTTCATCTTTGGGTAGAAGGCGTTTGGGAACTTATCATGGGTGGTATTCTTGCGTTCCTGCTTATCAAGATCACAGGAGTTGACAGGGAAGTCATTGAAAAATGGTTGTATATCATTGTCGGTTTGACCTTTCTATCAGGTATCCTGGGCACGGGACACCACTATTATTACATTGGAACCGGTAAAATGTGGCTGATCATTGGCGGTATATTCTCTGCCTTGGAACCTCTTGCATTTCTTGGCATGGCTTTGTTCGCCCTTGCGATGTACCGTAAAGGAGAAAAACGTCATCCGAATAAAATAGCCCTGAGTTGGACGTTGGGTACTGCGATCGTCTCTTTTGTCGGTGCCGGCCTGCTCGGACTTGCACATACACTGCCACAGGTCAACATGTATACTCATGGTACCTTGGTGACAGCGATGCACGGTCATATGGCCTTTTGGGGTGCATACGGTATGATCGTTCTGGCGATCATAGCCTTTTCCATGCCAAATCTGACCGGAAGAAAAAGATATACCAACAACACGAATGTCTTTGCTTTCTGGATGTCCAATATTGGCATGCTAGGTATGACTGTAGCCTTTGGAGTAGCAGGAGTTGCACAGGTATATCTTGAAAGAAAAGTTGGTATGGACTTTGGTGATGTCCAACAGGAGATCCAGGTCCACTTCTTTATACTGATCCTTTGTGCAGTTTTGTTCACTTCGGGCATTGCTGCTTACATTTATGAATTTGTCAAATATGGCAAACCAACGGATGAGGCAATTGAAAATTAACAAGTAAGATTCATTAAACCGCACCAGGTGAAATTTCACCTGGTGCTTTTATATCATGACAGAATCACAACCCTATTACCGTCCGGTAGGAAAAGAATTAGATGTTTTCGAGCATGCTTTCAGCAATAAGTTGCCTGTTCTTATTAAAGGACCGACAGGTACAGGCAAATCGCGTTTTGTAGAACATATGTCCTACAGGCTGAAAAAACCACTGATAACCATTAGTTGCCACGAAGAGACTTCAGCAACAGACCTCATTGGTCGTTATATTATCAAAGGGGCCGAAACAGTCTGGATCGATGGCCCGCTCACACGAGCAGTGAAAGAGGGCATGATACTGTATCTGGACGAAATTGCAGAGGCCAGGCCGGATGTTATCGTGTCAATTCATTCGCTGACTGATCACAGACGTGAATTGTATATTGACAAACTTGGACTGAACATCAAGGCTCACGAGGATTTTATGCTTGTCGCTTCTTTCAATCCAGGTTACCAACGTGGATTTAAAGAACTGAAACCTTCCACACGACAGCGGTTCGCAGCTATGACCTTTGACTATCCTAAAGCAGAATTAGAAACAGAGATCATATGCGTAGAATCCGGTATTGACAGTAAAGAAGCTGTTAAATTGGTAAAGATCGGTGCGAAGATCCGTAACCTCACAGAGTTGGGACTTGCGGAAACTGTCTCAACCCGGCTGCTCGTGGACGCTGCTAAACTTATACAATCCGGTCTGCCAAAAAGGTTGTCCGTGAATGTTGCAGTGGTTGAGCCGTTAAGCGATGACCCTGATATCCGTGAAGCCCTTACTGAATTATGTAACCTGTTCATCTGATGGCTCTGGACGAGTTCATTTATGGAAAATTCAGTGCTTTTCTTCGTAAGAGAAAAGAGAAGAAAACTCAAACCGAGACCAAAGTTACACTTGATGAACTCAGAGATAAACTGCATGTGATAGCAAGGGCTGTGAATGGTGCAGGTATCTCCATTTATTCTGCAAAGAATGAAGGCGGATTCAAAGGACTAAATTTCTTTCTTCCGGAAGTAGTTGATCTTTATAATTCTGTAGAACGAAATATGCAGTTTCTTGTATATCGTGTCCTTTATTTAAGTAGCCAACGGCACCTTGATATGTGCTGGAAAGACGGGAAGGATCATGGCCTTGCTGAATCAAGACAAAAGGCTGCCGAAAACTCGGCGCAGGTAATTCACCATCTTAAGGAGGAATATCCTTCATTTGCCCCGGTGATCGCGGATCTTACTTCTGAACTGATCGACAAAATGGAAGAGGATGCCGGTTACTGGTTGTATGGAAAATGGATGACTTATGAAGAAGATCGAGACGATGAACCTGAACTGACCGATCTGCATGATTCCTTACATAAAAGCACTAATGATATCAAGTCCAGCATGAAGGCAAAGGCTGTGGAAGAGATACGTTCAGTGACCATTGATAAGGCGCAACAGGAAGACTATGTGCTGACACATAATTTTGAAAAAGTAGAGACCGCAGAAGAATTCGACGGTATTTGGCGGGATTTTGACGGAGATGATGCGCTTGAAGACCATGCCGAAGCCTTAAGCGAACTGGATATGCGTTTCACTGTGCGAGCAGATGATCCGGTGCACTCGGTCTATCAGGCAGAATTTATTGAAAACACCAATGTTTCTGAAAGCACTGAAATTGAGCAGACAAAATATGTTTATGATTATGATGAATGGGACTTTAAAACTAAAAGGTACAAGCCGGATTACTGCAAACTGCACCACGATACGGTCATAGAATTAGCCTCTGAATACTATTCAGAAACGATGCGAACCTATCGGTCCACCTTAACCAATTTAAGAAAATTGCTTTCCAACCTAGATAATAAATACCGTATTCGCAGAAGACAGATCGATGGAGAATCATTTGATATTGATTCAGCTAATTATATGATAGTGGATCTGCTTTCAGGAAGGACCCCGAATGAAAAGATCTATTTGGATAAGCACAAGGCGGAGAAGGACATTTCTATTCTCCTTCTTATGGACAGTAGTCTTTCCAGTGATGGCTATGCCAAAGGAAACCGCATTATTGATGTAGAGAAGCAGATGAGTATATTATTCGCTGAAATTCTGCACGAATTTGGCATCGACTTCAGTATCTCATGCTTTTATTCAAAGACACGGAACTTTTCTCATTATGTAGAAATAAAATCTTTTGACGAAGACTGGCAAAAGGCCAGGTTTAAGGTGGGAGCTGTCCAACCTCAGGGTTATACCCGAATCGGCCCTGCCCTTAGGCACGCAGGTGCCATACTAAGTAAAAGGGAATCTAAAAATAAATGGATCATCCTGCTTTCGGACGGTAAACCAAATGACTACGATCGCTACGAAGGGAAATATGGGATACAGGATATAAAACAAGCCCTGCGGGAACTGAATGAGGTGCAGATCAACAGTTTTGCCCTGGCCATTGAATCAGAAGCACGTTACTACCTGCCACAAATGTTCGGGCAAAATCATTACCAGATACTTTCAAGTCCGGATGAATTGCTGACGGCAATGGTGAGGTTGTACGATCGCATAAAACACGGTTAAAAATAAAGGATATCCTGCGACAACAGCACATTTTCCTGTCCTTTCTTAAGGTTCTCATGAATTGGCCGGAAAAATAGCAATTCTTGAGATTTCATTGCGTCACCAGTAGATATCATCAAGTACGACTGCAGTCCTAAGCACTTAACCTGAATTATCCATGTTTAATTGAGGCGATTTAAAAATTCAGGTGCTTTTCAATTAGAGTGTCTGTTCAAATCTTGTTTTAAAAGTAAAGCTCACTTAACATTCAGTTAACATTGGGGAGGTTCCTTTGTACCGAAGAAAAAAAGTATTATGACAATTAACTATTCCAAATTTAGATCCGGTCGATTTGTGCTCCTGACAGCCTTGATCTCTCTTTTTATTAATTCTAACGCTCAGAATACAATCGACAGCAAATTTGGCAAGGGACTAAATGTTATCGCAAAAGATTCGTCTTTTACGATGAAGTTTAGCACGAGGATCCAGAACAGATTTGATGGCACGGTCCTGATGTCAGAAAGAAAGAATGACTATTCTGACAAATTTTATCTGAGGCGTGCCCGATTAAAATTTGACGGTTGGGCCCATTCCCCGGCTGTAAAATATAAAATGGAATTTGATGTAATAAGTGGCCAGGTCCTTGATGCAGTTGTGATGTGGAACTTTGCAGGGAATTTTGATCTTTGGGTTGGACAAACAAAACTGCCGGGAAACCGTGAACGTGTGATCTCTTCACAGAAGTTGCAATTTGTAGATCGTTCACAGTTGAATTCAAAATTCAATATTGATCGAGACAAAGGGATTCAATTGCGTCATCATATGACTGCGGGCAATGTCGTTATCCGGGAAATGGCGTCAGTTTCTATCGGAGAGGGACGGAATTTTACAGGTTCCAGCGAAGGACATGACTATACCGGACGAATTGAAATTCTGCCTTTTGGAGAATTTGCAGGCAAAGGTGATTATTTCTCAAGTGACCTTAAGCGTGAGAATTCACCTAAACTAGCCTTAGGGGTTACCTATGACTACAACGACCAGGCAGTGAAATCTGGTGGACAATTGGGGTCAAATATGGGTGAATCAAGAGACCTTTCGACCGTATTTGCGGACCTGATGTTCAAATACCGGGGGCTTTCCATTATGGGAGAGTATGCGGATAAACAATCGGACATTACGCCTGTGCTTACTGATACCAGCGGGAATTTTAACTCTGCGTTCTATACCGGAACCTCTATAAATGCACAAATGGGTTATCTGTTCAAGAATAACTGGGAAGTTGCGGCCAGGTATACACAGGTGACACCGGAAGAGGTTACTCGCAACAACAATATTACAGAATACACATTTGGTGTCTCAAAATATATTGTAGGGCACAGCCTAAAGGTTCAAAGTGATGTGTCGCTGCATCAGGAAGCTACAAAGGACGACAAGGTGATCGTCAGAATGCAATTAGAGCTATCATTTTAATAACTATAGCTGATAAAAACACAAAAATGAAAACAAAAATACAGTTAGGATTGGTTTTGTTCTCGGGAATGTTCCTTGCTGCATGCTCAGGGACCGAGAACAATAGTAATGGTTCAGAGGAGTCCACTACGCTGAGCGGAGTCATCACAATCGACGGTTCGAGCACAGTTTATCCGTTATCGGAGGCTGTTGCTGAAGAATTCAGGGGAGAGGCTCCAGAGGTGAGGGTAACGATCGGATCTTCTGGTTCCGGTGCAGGATTTAAAAAATTCGCCAGAGGGGAATCGGATATTTCGGATGCCTCAAGATCCATTAAGCAGAATGAAATAGATGCGTGCAAAGAAGCAAACATTGAGTATCATGAATTACGTGTAGCACTGGATGGAATTGCCATCGTTGTGAACAAAGAGAATGACTGGATAGAGTCTATTACAACAGAGGAACTCAAGATGATATGGGAACCTTCCAGCAGGGTAAACAAATGGAGTGATGTCCGTCCTGAATGGCCAAATGAGGGCATTGAATTGTTTGGCCCAAGTACCGCCCATGGCACCTATGATTTCTTCACAGAAGAGATCGTAGGCGAATCAGGAGCAAGTCGTCCGGATTACAATGCTGTATCTGATTACAATGTAGCGGTACAAGGGATCAGTAACAATAAATTCACACTTGGGTACTTTGGACTGGCATATTTTTCAGAGAACAGTGACAAACTGAAACTTGTGGGTGTTGACAACGGCAGCGGACCTGTTCTACCTTCTTTGGCAACAGTAGGAGACGGCTCTTATTCTCCGTTAGCCCGACCACTGTTTATCTATATAAAAAGATCAGCACTCGAAAGAGAGGAAGTGAAGGCTTTTGTCGCTTTCTATCTGGAAAATGCAGCCGCATTATCAGAAGCTATAGGTTATATACCTCTTTCAGAATCTGAGTACTTAAAAGGGTTAGAAAAGATAAATGCATCTGATTCTCCGCAATAGATGTAGAGAATTATTAAATGGGAGAAACAGGTCTGCAACGTTATGCTGACCTGTTTGTCGTTATGGTGAATGAAAAGGTTCAATGAGAAAATAATAGAAGGGTCACTTTTTTTAAGTGCCCTTCTGACAGTGCTAACCACTTTTGCTATTGTAACTATTTTAGCAATAGAGGCCACTGCTTTTTTCGGTGAGGTTTCCTTTTTAGAATTTATCACCGACAAAGAATGGACACCCCTTTATTCTGATAAGCACTTTGGTATACTTTCATTGCTTGCCGGTACTTTTCTTACCACGGTCATTGCTATACTTGTTGCCATCCCTATAGGTATGGGAATTGCTATTTATCTCAGTGAATATGCATCAAGATATCTAAGAAAAGTTGTTAAACCATTGCTCGAACTTTTAGCGGCTGTACCCACCGTTGTCTATGGGTTTTTCGCTCTTACCGTTGTAACCCCTTTTCTCCAGGGTATTATACCAGGTGTCTCAGGATTCAATGCTCTTTCTGCAGGTATCGTCATGGGAATAATGATCATCCCATTCATATCCTCTTTAAGTGAGGATGCCCTTCGCTCCGTTCCGAATACACTTAGAGAAGCTGCTTTTGGAATGGGGTCTACCAAATTACAGACCACATTCAGAATAACAATACCTGCTGCTTCATCTGGAATAATGGCATCTGTAATACTTGCTATTTCAAGGGCAATTGGAGAGACTATGATCGTAACCGTTGCCGCAGGTCAGATGCCCGGTTTGAGTCTGAATCCTCTAAAACCGGTGCAAAGCATCACCGCTTACATCGTACAGGTAAGTTCCGGCGATGTCCCTTTCGGCTCTGTTGAACACAGGACCATCTTCGCCTGCGGTATCGCGTTGTTCGTATTGACTTTTATCCTTAACAGTTTTAGTTTCTGGATCACTAAAAAATACAGGCTGAACTATGAATAGAACGATACTGAACAGGGTCAAGGACACGATCTTCAAATACTTCGGGATGGCATGCACCCTGACGGGTTTGATCCTGCTCGGAATATTTATTGGCAGGATACTTATGGACGGAGCGGCACGGGTTGACTGGGACTTTATGAAAAATCTGCCTTCAAGATTTCCCGAAAAGGCAGGTATTCTTACAGCAATGGTCGGTACTGCATGGATCTTCATGCTTACGGCACTTTTCGCTATTCCTCTAGGTATTGCTGCCGGAATTTATCTTGAAGAGTATGTAAAACCGGGATTTATTTCCCGCTTTTTC
>DJML01000052.1 GCA_002436505.1 Bacteroidetes bacterium UBA6491
CATTTCAATCTGGAATGCATATCCTTTGAAACGGATTTTATTCAGATCAATGGTCGACAAAACACGGTTCTTGTAGCAGACAAAGCCCGCAGTGGTATCCATAATGTGCAGCCTGGTGATCAGACGCACATACATTGACGCAAAATAGCTCAACAGAACCCTTCCCATCGGCCAGTTAACGACATTGACCAGATGATTGACGTATCTTGAACCGACGGCCATGTCATATCCGTCCTCTGAACATGCTTTGTAAAGGCGGATAAGATCCTCAGGGTTGTGCGAGAAATCGCAATCCATTTCAAAGATGTAGTCATACTTTCTCTCCACCGCCCATTTAAAACCAGCTATATATGCTGCCCCCAGGCCGTCCTTTACTGTCCTTTCCATCAGGAAGAGACGACCCTCGTACTCAGGTTGTATTCCTTTAACAATGCTTCCCGTACCGTCAGGTGAAGAGTCATCAACGATCAGCAGATCAAATTTCTCATCCAGCCCCATGACAGCATGGATCATGTCAGAGACGTTCTCCTTCTCGTTATACGTTGGAATGATGACTAATTTTCGATCCACTTAGATCAAAGATAATGTTTGCTGTAATCTATTGGTTTGCTTTTCGATGATCTGCAAGAAATTTCTCCAGTCCGATATCGGTAAGCGGGTGGTTCAAAAGACCAAGGATCGAGTTCAGCGGGCAAGTACAGACGTCAGCACCGGCTTTGGCAGCGTTGACTATATGCAATGGGCCTCTGATGCTTGCAGCAAGGATCTCGGTCTCAAAACCCTGAATGGCGTAGATCTCTGCTATTTCCTCAATCAGTGCAATGCCGTCCCAGTTGATATCGTCTACTCTGCCAATGAAAGGAGACAGATAGGTTGCACCGGCTTTAGCGGCAAGTATGGCCTGGCCTGCAGAGAATACCAGGGTGCAATTGGTCCTGATGTTATTCTCAGAGAACCATTTGATGGCCTTAATGCCTTCTTTTATCATTGGAACCTTAACCACTATGTTTGGTGCAATAGCGGCCAGCTCTTTTCCTTCGCTGATCATGCCTTCAAAATCGGTGGCTATAACTTCAGCGCTCACATCACCATCAGTGATCTCACAGATGGCCCTGTAGTGATTCATAATGTTCTCTTTTCCGGAGATCCCTTCTTTGGCCATCAATGAAGGGTTTGTGGTTACACCATCAAGAACACCCAGATCATTGGCTTCACGTATCTGATCAAGGTTTGCAGTATCAACAAAGAATTTCATTGGACTATAATAATTAAAATTTACAGAGGTGAGTTAATTTTTTATAAAAAAAAATGGCCGGCATCGCACCGCTACAACTTCCTACCCTTGCTGCATTCCTGCCCTGGGGGAGTTCAGAAGGAGCTGGTCGTGCCGACCGGGCGCAAAATTAATTTAACCATGTGGAACTACCAAGATAAGATGAGTTCGTTTTGATGAAAATGAAGAATATATTCACTTAGATAAAATAAGGGGATCACTGTTGAACCGAAACTTAACGAAATCCCAGTATTGCTCAGGTAAAAATGCAGATGACGGCTTCTGAAAAAGCACTACTTTTCTAAAGTTGTCCTGTCCAGGTCGAATTTATCTCTGCAAGTCGCTATTTTTGAGCGTATGACTGCAGAAAACCTGGAATTCAATAAAAGTGAAGATCATTTGCGCCTTTTGGTGGGTAAAACGAAACGCATGATGGACGAGATAATGCTTGGTGGCGGGGAGAAATCAGCGGCCAAACAAAAGGCGAATGGCAAAATGCTTGCCCGTGAGCGAATAAGTTATCTGAAGGACAAGGATGCAGATTTTCTTGAAATCGGTGGATTTGCCGGACATGGCATGTACGAAGAATACGGGGGATGTCCTGCAGGTGGAGTAGTAGGCGGGATCACAAGGGTAGCAGGCCGCCAGTGCATCATCGTGGCCAACGATGCAACGGTAAAGGCCGGTGCGTGGTTTCCTATAACAGGCAAAAAAAATCTTCGCTTCCAGGAGGTTGCAATGGAGAACAGGCTTCCGATCATCTATCTCGTGGACAGTGCCGGGGTTTTTCTTCCGATGCAGGATGAGATCTTCCCTGACAAAGAACATTTCGGACGAATTTTCAGGAACAATGCCATTATGAGTAGCATGGGCATTCCGCAAATCGCTGCAGTAATGGGCAGTTGTGTCGCCGGAGGTGCCTACCTGCCTATAATGAGTGATGAGGCATTGATCGTCGATAAGACCGGCTCAATTTTCCTTGCAGGATCGTATCTTGTGAAGGCGGCGATCGGTGAGGACATCGACAACGAAACGTTGGGCGGATCTGTTACGCAAACAGAGATATCCGGGATCATAGATGACCGTTTTGAGAATGATCAGGAATGCCTTGACAGGATCAAATTTCTGATGGACAAGATCGGACACTTTGAGAAGGCAGGTTTTGACAGGGCAAAGCCGGCAGAACCAAAAGAAAAAGTAAGTGACATCTACGGCATTTTACCCATTGACAGGGCAAAGCCATATAAAACCGTTGACATCATCAGACGGATCGTAGATAATTCTGAATTTGAACAGTTCAAGGAACGCTTCGGAAAGACCATTATCTGCGGTTATGGAAGAATTAATGGATGGGCAGTGGGAATCGTAGCGAACAACCGTGAATTGGTAAAAAACGCAAAAGGAGAAATGCAGTTCGGCGGTGTTATCTACTCAGATTCAGCAGATAAAGCAGCCCGATTCATTATGAATTGCAATCAAAAAAAGATACCTCTTGTCTTTATTCAGGATGTTACCGGTTTTATGGTCGGCAGCAGAAGTGAACAGGCAGGGATTATTAAGGACGGCGCAAAGATGGTCAATGCGATGAGCAACAGTACCGTACCAAAGTTCACGGTTATCATTGGGAACAGCTACGGGGCAGGGAATTATGCCATGTGCGGTAAAGCCTATGACCCAAGATTGATCGTCGCCTGGCCGACGGCTAAGATCGCGGTCATGGGTGGTGAGCAGGCGGCGAAAACACTTTTACAAATAGAAAAATCAAGGCTTGTCAAAACGGGGAAAGAAATTACTCCTGAAGATGAGAAAAAACTGTTGGACAAGATCATCAACAGGTATGAGGAACAAACCACACCTTATTACGCAGCATCTAGATTATGGGTTGATGCCATCATAGATCCTATGGATACACGCAAATGGCTGTCCGAAGGCATAGAAGCCGCCAATAATGCACCCATTGATCGGTTCAATGTTGGCGTGATCCAAACATAAAAGAGGATCCATATGATTCTTTTACATCAAAGGTGCTGTAATCAATGACCATTGAAATATGGCCTGTTTGCGTTACACCCAGGTCAACTGTCTGTACACAACTTTCTGATAATCTGTTTATAGTATTTATCGCCTGTCAATTTACTCTTTAATTGAGGCTTCTGTTGCTGAATTACTGACAGTACTGCTTTTATCTTTGGGCACACCAAACAGCCTACTTATGAAATTATTTGCACCATTGTTATTGACGTTCCTCACCCCTGTTATTCTTCTTGGCTACCATGAAACAAAAAAATTGCGTGAGGGTACCGGTAAGCAAGAGAACCAAAATGTTCTTAGGATCAACCATTTCTCCGACAACGTCACTGGAATCTTAGATTCGACTGAAAACCAGCCGGATTCGGCTGACACGATCGTTCCGGTTGAACTGGTCTCCTTTTTTGCACAGGTAAGGGATCATCACATTATACTCTCCTGGCAGACCGCCAGTGAAAGCAACGCCATGGAGTTTGAGATCCTGCACTGCACGGATGGCATCACCTGGAGATCCCTCGCATTATTGCAGGCAGCCGGCAACAGCCAGGCACTGCGTAGCTATTCCTTCACCCATGCAACCCCCGTCAACGGAGTTAACATCTACCGACTTATTCAGCGTGATTATGATGGCACGGAAAACGTTGACAGAACAATAACAGTCAACAGGGACAACAGGCCCTCATATACGGTATTTCCAAATCCTGTTATAGACAGGCTTTTACATATCAGCAGTGATATCAGAACATATATGACAATATACGACCTAACCGGTGAAATGTTAGGTACGATCCAATTGGATGAAGGGACCAACATAGCCCCTTTGGGTGCCTTTCCTTCCGGCAATTACTTTATCCGGATCGGAGGGTATGACGGCGACGCCCGAATGATCACCCTACCTGAGAATTAATACCAGCTATCTACTTATGAAAAAGCCCGGAGATGCAGATCTTCGGGCTTTATATTATATCTGAATGTATGGTTATCAATCCAAAGCTGCGGCACCACCGACAATCTCCAGGATCTCTCCCGTGATAGCCGCCTGACGCGCCTGGTTGTATTTCAGTTGAAGTTTACCGATCAATTCATTCGCATTGTCTGTAGCTTTATCCATCGCAACCATTCTGGCGCCATGCTCAGATGCAAAAGAATCTAGACAGGCTTTATAGACCTGGGTTTTTACCGCTCTAGGAACAAGATCATAAAGGATCTTCGCCTTTGAAGGTTCAAATATGTAATCCGCGTCAAACTGAGTAGTTTCATCTGAATCATTCTCGAATCTTTCAACAGCGACAGGAAAAACCTTCTCGACCATGACTTTCTGCGTAGCAGCGTTCTTGAATTGATTGTAAATGATCCTCACTTCATCGTATTTGCCAGAAATGAAGTCGTTCGCAATATTCTCCGTGATCTTAAAGACACGGTCAGAATTAAGATCGCTAAAAACATCCATACTGCTTGTGTCGCAGTTTATATCTGACTTTTTAAAATAGTCATAGGCCTTTTTCCCAAAGAACTTAAGTGAGACCTCAGTTCCTCTCGGCTTATACATCTCATCGATGATCATCCGGGTAGTCTTGACCACATTTGAGTTAAGTGCACCGCACAGTCCTCGGTCCGAAGTAACTACAATGACGAGTGCTTTCTTAACCTTTCTGCTATCGAAGTATGCCTTTAATTTCGGATCATCATCCACAGCACCGGCCAAATTTGCAAGGATAAGCTGCAGCTTTTCAGCATAGGGTCTCATCTTTACGATTGCCGTTTGCGCTTTTCTCAACTTGGTAGCAGACACCAGCTTCATTGCCTTGGTGATCTGGCTTGTTGACTGTGTGCTCGCTATCCGGTTCCGTACTTCCTTTAAATTCGGCATTCTCTATGGTTTATGACTGATAATTCTTAGCTACATCAGCTCCCACCTGTTCTATAACAGATGTAAGTTCATCGCTGATCTCACCTTTACCAAGACGATCGATAACTTCAGAATGTTTTGCATTCATCGTTGCAATGAATTCTGACTCAAACTGTCTTACCTTTTCGGCAGGGATGCCACCTAACTTACCTTTTGTCCCAAGATAAATGATCGCCACCTGTTCCCCAACGCGAAGCGGAGAATATTGTCCTTGCTTTAGCACTTCAACGTTGCGCTGACCTTTGTCCAGTATAGCTTTTGTTGCTGCATCAAGATCTGATCCGAATTTAGCGAAGGCTTCCAGCTCACGGTATTGTGCCTGGTCCAGTTTAAGTGTACCAGCTGTCTTTTTCATTGATTTCACCTGAGCACTACCACCAACACGAGAGACCGAGATACCAACGTTAATTGCTGGACGTATACCACTGTTAAAGAGGTCACTCTCAAGGAAAATCTGGCCATCTGTAATAGAGATCACATTCGTTGGAATGTATGCTGATACNNTTATCTTTCAGGTTCTCCGGCAGATCGTTCATCTGAGAAGCGATCTTGTCAGAGCTGTTGATCTTAGCCGCTCTTTCCAGCAAACGGGAGTGAAGATAAAAAACATCACCGGGGTATGCCTCACGGCCCGGAGGACGTCTCAGCAGCAGCGAAACCTCACGATAGGCCACGGCTTGTTTTGACAGATCATCATAAATGATCAAAGCAGGACGACCAGTATCGCGGAAATACTCACCAATTGCAGCACCTGCCAACGGGGCATAGAACTGCATAGGAGCAGGATCTGCAGCAGTAGACGCAACGACTATGGTGTAGGCCATTGCTCCTCTTTCTTCAAGGGCTTTAACAACCTGCTTAACTGTTGATGCTTTCTGACCACATGCAACGTATATACAATAAACCGGTTCTCCTTTGTCGTAGAACTCTTTCTGGTTGATGATCGTATCGATCGCAACAGCAGTTTTACCTGTCTGACGGTCACCAATGATAAGCTCACGCTGTCCACGGCCGATCGGGATCATAGCATCGATTGCCTTAATACCTGTCTGAAGCGGTTCAGTAACCGGCTCACGATAAATAACTCCCGGGGCCTTTCTTTCCAAAGGCATTTCCAGCAATTCGCCGCTAAAAGCACCTTTACCATCGATTGGCTGTCCAAGTGTATTCACCACACGTCCAAGCATACCTTCTCCCACATTGATTGAAGCGATACGGTTAGTACGTTTAACGCTGTCACCTTCTTTGATCTCAGCTGACTCGCCAAGTAAAACGGCACCTACGTTATCTTCTTCAAGGTTTAGTACGATCGCCTGAATGCCATTTTCAAATTCGATCAATTCACCAGATCTGACCTGGTTCAATCCGTGAATACGAGCAATACCGTCACCCACCTGGAGAACGGTCCCTACTTCTTCTAATTTGGCATCGGTTTGAATATCAGCAAGCTGCTGCTTTAGAATATCTGATACTTCGTCCGGTCTGATTTGCGCCATAACGGTATTAATTATAAATTAATTTTTTCTTTATTTCGTTTAATTCTCTTGCAACACTGAGGTCCAGCAATTTGTTATCGTATTCGATCACCATTCCTCCTATTGCTTTTTCATCCACTATGTTCACCAACTGGATGTCTTCTTTTTGTACAGCCCCTTTCAGGTACTTGCGAACCTTTTCAAGGATGTCTTCACTCAAAGGAATTGCAGAAGTCACTTTGGCCCTGGCAATACCTTTGCTGTCTTCATACCTCCTGATGAATTCTTCGCAGATACTCACCAGTTGGGCTTCGCGTCGCTTTCCTGCCAGCAATCGAAAAAAAGCAACGGTCCTGTCATGAACACCATTGAAAGTGGTTTCAAGGACCTTTAATTTTTTATCGGCCGGTATTACCGGGCTGCGAAGCAAGTCCGCAAGATCTTTGCTATGCGTAGCCACTTTGATCACTGTCTGCAGGTCGTTATAAATAGCTTCTACACTATTCTCTTCCTGAGCCAGTTCAAACAATGACTTCGCGTAGCGATTTGCAATTCTGTAGTCCGACATATTAACTCAATTGAGCTCTTTTCAGGTGCTCCTGAACCAATTCCTCCTGCTTGGTTCTGTCTTCAAATTCTTTTCGAAGGACCTTCTCTGCTATTTCAACAGATAAAGCTGCAACCTGCTTTTTAACGTCAGACATTGCTCTTGCTTTTTCTTTTGAAATTTCCTCACGTGCATTTGAGATCAAACGCTCCCCTTCCGCTGCAGCTGTCGCTTTGGCTTCACCAAGGATGGTCTCCTTCATTTCTCGTGCTTCTTTAAGGATAATCTCTCTTTCTGCTCTTGCTTCAGCCAAAAGTTTTTCATTGTCAGATTTCAATCTTGACATTTCTGCTTTTGCTTCTTCCGCAGATTTAAGTGACTTATCGATGAATTCTTCTCTTTCACGCAGCGAATTCAGGATCGGCTTCCATGCCATTTTCTTTAGCAGGAATGCAACGATAAGAAACGCAACGGAGGTCCAGATAATGGTACCTAAGGAAGCATCTAATAATCCAAGAATAATCATAATATTCTCTTAAACGGGTTTACAAATAACCCCGGCGGGCAGGTAATACGGCCCGCCAGGATAATAATATTTTTTAACCTAGTGCTACCAGCAGGCAAACGATCACTGCGAAAAGCGCCACACCTTCAATAAGTGCTGCTGCAACGATCATGTTTGCACGGATGTCTCCAGTTGACTCAGGTTGACGAGCCATTGACTCCAAAGCTGATCCACCGATACGGCCGATACCTATACCTGCACCAATAGCTGCAAGTCCTGCCCCGATTCCGGCCCATCCTTGAGCTGCCTCTAAGATAATTGTGAGTAATTCCATTTTAATCTACTTTTTGTATATTGTTTTATTTCAGTTAAACACGTATTAATGATGTGCCTCCTCTACTGCTGACCCAAAATATAGGGCAGACAACAAAGTGAACACGTATGCCTGTAAAAATGCTACCAGTAATTCTATGAAAAACATGAACACCATGAACAGGGTACTCCCGATAGCCAGTCCAATTCCTGCACCCCAGTTGGGAGCTAAAGAAACCGGATCAGAACCGAAAATAAATATCAAACCTGTAAAAGCAAGGATAATGATATGCCCGGCCGTGATGTTTGCTGTAAGTCGCACCATCAATACCGCCGGTTTAATAAATATCCCCAGCAATTCAATAGGCACCAGTATAAGCTTGATAGGCCAGGGTACACCGGGAGGCCATGCAAGGTGCATCCAGTAATGCTTGTTGCCGTTGATTGTTGTAATTATAAATACGATCAATGCCAGAACAATTGTAACAGACATTGTACCCATCACATTAAAGGCACCGATAAAAGGTATCAGTCCCAACATATTTGCCATCCAGATGAAAAAGAATATCGTCATCAGAAATGGCATGAATTTATCTGCTTTCTTAGCACCAATTGAAGGCACAGCGACCTCATCCCTGACAAACAGAATTAGTGGCTCCATTAAAGACTGCAATCCTTTCGGAGCAGATTTACCTCTTTTCCTGTACGCTCTTGCCACAGATGCAAAGATCAATACACACAGCAAACCTGTAAAGAACAGTCCTACCACTGATTTGGTGATAGAAACATCTAAAGGAGACATCGGAACCATTACTGCCACATCTTCACCTGCTTCATTTTTTTCTATCACTTCTTCCTTTAGGATGTTGCCATTCTCGTCACCATAGAAGATCATTTCGTCATGGTTCATTACGAAACCGTCGTGAACATATACATGCCCTTCGGCAGAATGAACCGGATGATGATAGAAGTGGTTGCTGCTAAATACCTTTAGACCGTCATTGGTCCAGAGAATTACCGGCAGTGGAAGAGACCAGTGTTTTTCATCCACTGTGTTCGGGCTGGTTGTAAAGAAATGGATCTGATGAGCATCAGCAACGTGGTGCATGATCCATTCTCCGATTTTCCATCCTTCCTCTTCATGCTCTTGCCCGTGTTCTTCACCATGAACCTCCTCTGCATGCGAAACATGCTCTTCGGAATGGGTTTGAGACCATCCGTTTTGGCTCCAAAACGTCAAAAAAGTCAACAAAAGGGCAAATAAACCAACTTTATTGACTCTCGTAACAACCTTATTATCAGTCCTTTGTAACTTCAATTCTGCTGTTTTTTTCGGCACGCAATTTAGCGACTAAATGAATTAATTCAAACATTGTAAAAAAGAAATACATGCTCATGAAAAGTATCACAAACGGAACGTCTTTTTTGTCGCTGATTATCAGGTAACTAACTATAAAAAGAATACTTAAAAAAAATCTCAATGCGGATGCTCCGCCAACTGCATATAAAAAAGTACTTGCCTTGCCTGTCATTGAAACTCTAATTAGCAATGAATTGATAAGCGAAATAACCAGATAAAGACCTGCGGCTGCATATGGCCAGTTATCGTCGGGAACAATCTCTGCTACAACAAGCAAACGGCTAACGACCACAAAAGCTGCGGTCAGAAGGAATATGATAGGATAGAAATATTTCATCCGGCGAAAAAATTGCGCCGCAAAAATACCACGTTTCCTTCTTAAATCTACTTAATGGACCTTATAAGTTTGATCATGGCTCCGGTTACACCAACAATACTAAAAATCAAAGTAAACCAGGGCGTTTCATTTTTGAGATAGTCATCAAGTTTGACGCCAATAAAAGCCATTACGCCCGCAATTAGTGCGATCTGAATTCCAAGTGAGGAATATTTAAGATAATTGTCGACCGTTTCTTTATTCCCGGCCTCCGGCTTTTTCATTATGGTGCTATAACCGCCTTTTCATCTGCCATTTCGCTGACAGTACTTCCAGAGCTACCTCGTCCCATTGTAACATTCTCATTTCCCATGGAACATTTGCCGTTGAATTCACTGCCCGATTCTATGACCAGTTTTCCTGTTTCAATGTCACCGAATACTCTTGCCGTTGATTTCAGGAATAGTGTCTCCTTGATGTTGATGTTTCCTTTAATATGTCCTGAAATATCTGCGGATCTGGCTATTACATCTCCTTCGATCGAACCGGAAACGCCAAGGACCACCTTGTTATTGGTGTTAAGTACGCCTTTAACCTTACCGTCGATTCTGATGTCGCCTTTTGAATTTAAGTTTCCTTCGATCACCGTACCTTCACCGATAACATTAATTGATCCGGTAGATACTACTTCGTTCGTTTTTTGTGTTCTGCTAGATTTCATACCCCAATTCTATTCTTGATTTTCAGACAATTTACATCAAATTTTTAAGCCGGAGTTCTTAATGCTATTCCGGGCCTGCAAAATTAAAACAAAATATAATCCCTGGGATCCAGGGGGGCGCCATTATACCATAGCTCAAAATGTAAATGCGGTCCTGTCGTAATTTCACCTGAATTGCCCACCAGTGCTATCACCTCACCTGCTTTTACAAAATTACCTTCTTTTTTCAACAATACCGAATTGTGCTTATATACCGAAAGGAGATTGTCCATGTGCTGCAGGATGATCACATGACCCGCTTCAGGTGTCCACGAACTGAAGATCACGTTCCCGTCAAGGACTGCCTTCACGGAAGCATTATTATAGGCTACAATATCCAGTGCCCTGTGATCTTTCACATGGCTGAAAGTGTCTGTTATTACACCTTTCAGCGGTGTTATGAATGAATAATTCAAACGGTCATCGGTTCCTCCCGATACTATACGTATCCCTTTTTCTTCCTGCTCTTCTCTGAATTTCGCCTCCTCCTCTCCGATCGCATTATCAGTAAGCGCTGACACTGAATCGTCAAGAGACGTGCTCTGGGGGTGGTCGTTAGGGGCATCCTCTCCTTTTAAAATCCGCATGAGGTTTTGGTCTCGTTGAGAGCTGAACTGTATCTGAAGTTCAAGTGAGTCGATTTTCTGATGCAATTCTGACAGTTGCCAGTCGTCGCTTGCGGTTTCATATCCCGGGATCCATTCTTTTGCCGGCGTAAAAAAAAGGATAAGCACCACAAATGTGGCAATCAGAACAAAGGTCCCGCTGACAAGCAGGATCAGGTTCAACGGAGTTAGCACCACGGAGATCCTTTCCTCTAGGCTCATGTCGTTGCGAATGATCATCCGGTATCGGTTCCTGATCTTCTTTGTGAGTAGCTCCTTTAACTTTTTCATATCTGCTTTAAATGGCTGTCAGTCTTAGCTTTTGATCGCAAAATACTGAACGCACTTATTAAATAGGCTTTCTGTTACCTTAAACAAGGATATTCAAATGGAAAGAAATAATATTGCAAATTCAAAGTTATTACTATAACTGACATATATATTTAACGGATTGAAATTTCGCTTGAAAAAGTACATTGGCGTATTGACCATAATTTTAACCATTCTGACCAGTGCCGGAGCGCAGGATCAGGACGGTTGGCTTAAAAGAAAATGGCACGACATGAATGCCAGATTCAATGGGTACTATCATGCCAAAATTCTCGTCCAGGGAGCCGTTAAAAACCTGGAAGCAGCAAATACCGATAATTTTAGCGAAATATTAAGTGTCTTTCCCTATGGCACAGAGGAAAATGCCAAGACTGTTTCCGCTGACATGGACAAAGTTTACGAGAAAACTACAAAGGTTAATCGTAAGCACCCGAACAGTAAATGGGAAGATGATTGTTACATGTTGCTTGGCCAGTCCTATTTCTTTAAGTTCGAGAATTATGAGGCAATAGAGATCTTTCAGCACGTCAATAAGAAATACAGGGATTTCAGCACGCATTACGATGCCCAGCTTTGGATCCTAAAAACTTACATAAGGCAGGAAAGATATAATGACGCAGAAGCGATCATGGGGTTTTTTATTCAGGATGCCAATTTCCCGAACAGGTTACAAAAAGATGTGAATGCGGTGGCAGCCGAGATCTATATTAAACAGGGCAAATATGCTTCGGGAATTGAGAAACTTGAAAAAGCACTTGAGTTAAGTAAATCTAGAAATGAAAAATACCGGTGGAGCTATATCCTAGGGCAGCTTTATGTTCTTGATCAGGACTGGATTAAGGCAAGAAATTATTTCGTTCGGTCCATTAAATTAAATCCGCCTTATGAAATGGCTTTTCAGGCGAATCTGGGACTAATAAAGACCATTAGCATGGGTGAAGGTTCTTTGAAAACACCTAAGAAATACCTTAACCGGATGCTCAAAGACGACAAGAACATAGATTACTATGATCAGATCTACTTTGAACTGGCCAAAATCGCGATCAAAGAGAACAATCTTGATCAGGCAATTAAATATTACCAGCTCTCTGCAAGAAAAAGCACCAAAAACACCGATCAGAAAGCGAGTGCCTATCTTGAGCTGGCGAACATCTATTTCAAACAAAGGGATTATCCAAAGTCTCAGGCATATTTTGACAGCACGGTTACGTTCATCTCTGAGAACCATGAAGATTACAATGAAATAAAATCAAGGCACCTGATACTGACTGACCTGATAGACAACCTTGTCACTGTTCATGAGCAGGACAGTCTTCTTGATCTGGCGGAAATGCCACTTGAAGAACTTGAAAAGTATATTGATGACATCATAACAAAGAAAGCGATTGAAGCAGAAAGGCGAGCTACCGAGAAGGAAATGAACTCAATGACCAATCAGTTCAATCAACCGAAAAGAATACAACAACAAACAACTACCGGAAGCGGATTTTATTTTTACAATCAGGCGGCCGTTTCAAGGGGTGCCGCGGAATTTTCCAGAAAGTGGGGCAGCCGTAAATTAACGGACTACTGGCGAATTGCTTCAAGGGCCCGGAACGAGACACGTCCTGAGATCGAAGAACCCAAACAAGTGGAAGAACAGCGTTTGACCTACAACCAGGAGGAAGACAAGGAACAACAGACCATCTTGAAAGAAGTACCAAAGGAAAAACGTGAATATTTTCAGAATATTCCGCTTTCAGAACTTGGCAAAGAGATCGCTCACCGAAAAATAGAAGAAGCTCTTTTTAACATAGGTCTTCTTTATGAAGAGAAACTTAAAGAATATGACACAGCGATCATTTATTACAATAAAATGCTCGATCGTTATCCCAATTCGAGATTTGCAGCTGAAACGTACTTTCACCTCCACAAATGCCATTCAAAAACCAACAGACCGGAAAAGGCAGAAGAATACGCCAGGATCCTTGATGAGAGATTTAGTGAGACAGAATATAACCTCGTGGTCAACAATCGTGATGTAGAGCGAGCGCCAGGGGAAGAAGATGCCGTTCTAATTCTTTATGAAAATATGTACAATGCCTATAAATCAGGTTTCTACGACAGCGCAATAAACATAAGGGAAGAGGCGAATAAAAAATATTTTGGGAATTCTATTCAAGCCAAATACGATTATCTGTATGCAATGATTGTTGGAGAGAAAGGCGATATCGAAAAATACATTGAATTGCTTCAGAACATTATACAAACCTATCCGGGTACGCAGATAGCCAATGAAGCAGAATATACTGTTGAATATTTAAGCAGAAAAGCGAATGAAGAGGAAGGCGTCATTGCCGAAGATAGTAAATTCGTTTTTGACCCTTCTGCAGAGCATATGTTCATGGTCGTTTTTGACGGGGGTAAAACAGCCGATATTCTCATCGCATTCTCAAACTACAATAAGGAGTATCACCGCTTGAAGGACTTTAAAGTAAAACCTTATGCCCTCGGGGAAAAACAAATTATAACCGTCCAGTCATTCAGTAACAAGGATGAAGCTGAAAAATACTATATTGAATTTATTAAAAACGATAAATTCTTTAAGGACCTCGGGATCCTTGGTTATGATAATTACTTCATATCCAAGCTAAACCTTACAATTATGCTGAAGGAAGGAAATGCTGAGAGCTATTCCAGTTTCTTCCTGATTAATTATATCCAGTAATGGTAAAGAAAAGAACCGGCAAAAAAAGGCAAAGTGAGTTGGTGAAGAAGATCTTGATCAGGATGTGGATCATATTTTTCGGAGGACTTGCGCTATTTGCCCTATTTATGGTTACTGTCAGCTGGGGATGGTGGGGCTATATGCCGGACATCAAGACTTTGGAGAACCCCAAAATGATCCTGGCTACCGAGATCTATTCTGCCGACGATGTTGTTATAGGAAAGATTTACAGGCATGAAGACCGCACAAAGATCACCTACAATGACATTCCGGAATCAATGGAGCAGGCCCTTCTTGCAACAGAGGATATCCGTTTCAGAAAACACAGCGGTATAGATCTGAGAAGTCTGACACGTGCTTTACTTTCCCTTGGAAGCAAAGGCGGCGGAAGTACAATAACCCAGCAGCTTGCCAAAAACATGTTCCATGAGCATTCGGGAGGAAGTTTGGACCGGATCCTGCAGAAATTTAAGGAGTGGGTCATCTCTGCCAGACTAGAGAACAGATATACAAAGGATGAAATACTGACGATGTATTTCAATGAGGTGATCTGGGGAAATAGCGCCGGTATAAAATCTGCATCTCAAACCTTTTTTAATAAGGAGGTGAGTGAGCTTAACACACAGGAAGCAGCTATGCTGGTTGGTATGCTTAAAGCACCTACCCGTTATAACCCTAAACGCAATCCTGAAGCCGCTCTCGTAAGGAGAAATACGGTACTCAATCAAATGGAAAGGTATGATTTCCTTGATGAACCAACTTGTGATAGTTTAAAGAGCCTGCCAATCGATCTGGATTATAATTATTCTTCGCACAACAAAGGCATGGCCACATATCTGCGTGAGCAAATCAGACTCTATATGCACCAATGGTGCAGTAAAAGAGGGCTGGACGTATATAACGACGGACTTAAGATCTACACGACCATTGATTCCCGCATTCAGAAATATGCTGAAGCCTCAGTAGCTGGTCATGTTGCTGAACTTCAGAAGATGTTCGTTAAAGAAACTGCTCGCGTACGGTCCGGGCCCTGGAGAATGGAAGAATCTGCCTATATGACAGATAAGTCCTATATCCCGAAACAAATGAAAAGAACTCATCGGTACAGGTCTATGAAGAGAAATGGAAGTAGCACTGATGAGATAGAAAAAGAGTTTGAGACACCCAGGCAAATGAGCATTTTTGCATGGGGTAGAGAAAACAATGAGGTAGACACGGTCATGTCCCCATTGGATTCACTTAAATACTACAAACAATTGTTTCATACCGGTTTTATGGCCATGGATCCACATACCGGGCACATAAAGGCCTGGGTAGGTGGAATAGATTTCGAATATTTTAAATACGACCATGTAAATGTCCGTTCTACCAGGCAGGTGGGCTCCACATTCAAGCCGATCGTTTATGCCCGGGCGTTGGAGGACCATGTTATTCATCCCTGTGAGAAAGTATCCACAGCACCCGTAACTTTTGAACTGGAAGATGGGAATACTTGGACCCCAAGAAACTCGGAAGACCCGGATGAGGATGAGCTTATGATCTATCAGGGGCTTCAGAAATCCATGAACACTGTTACTGCACTTGTGATGAAGCGTATGGAACCAGGCTCTCCTTACAAGGTAAAAGACTTCTCTGATAAGTTGGGGATAGCCACGGATAAGTTTCAACCGTACCCATCCATCTGTCTCGGAACAATGGATATCTCTGTACAGGAAATGGTAAGCGCATACGCTGCTTTTGCCAATGAAGGTCAATGGATCCAACCAACATACATCACCAGGATCGAGGATAAGCACGGGAATGTGCTTGAAGAATTTATACCGACAACCCGTGAAGCAATGAGTAAACAGACGGCATATGTTATGTTACAAATGCTCGATAAGGTTACAAGGGGTGGAGGAACCGCGGTAAGATTACGATACAAATACGGCATTACACAGCCAATGGGAGGTAAGACCGGAACAACACAGAACAACTCAGACGGATGGTTCATGGGGGTCACCCCGGACCTTGTAGCAGGCTGCTGGGTCGGTTGTGAGGACAGACAGGTTCGCTTCCTTAGTACACAACTGGGACAGGGAGCAAACATGGCTCTCCCCATCTATGCAAATTTTATTAAAAGTGTTTATTCAGATCCGACCATTAAGATCAATAAGGATGGGTTCCCTGAACCGGAAACCCGGTATGAAGTGGATCTGGACTGTGATGCTTACATTCAAAACAATGGACCTGGATCTCCCGATGATCAATTCTTATTAAGATAATTGAAACTAATACCCTAGAAATCGTCGTACCAGAAACCTTTTCGTGACAACTTCAGATCCTGAAGTACCTGCGCTTTCACACGTATCACAAAATCAAATTGCCTGTACTGTCCTGCTGGTATCCAACCAAAACTAAATTCCCAGCAATGCAGATTTCTGAAAAAATCGATCTTGGTAATCAGCAATTCCTTTTGCGTGAAATTATATCCGGACGAAAGAGCAATTTTCCAGTTCTCTGTAAGTTTTAGGTCTCCATTAAATTGAATTGTCTGATTTTTAACCGCCTTTTCATCGAATTGACGAGACATGCTGTAAGTGTAAGAGAGGTTCAGGCTCCATGGTATTGAGAAATCGACGAAATATTCTCGGTAGTTGTTAATTACTTCCAGCTCCTGCTCCGTTCCTTTACTTGAAGTGAATTTCTTACGCGCTTCAGGATTAAGGTTCGTCGAAAATCCGAACCGTATATTCGTAAACCGTCCTACCCTTTGGTTTTCAGTTAATTCATACTCCTGAATCCTGACATTTCTTTTTAGGGAGTCGTTGTACTGGAATGAATATGGATCAAGAGAACCGCTGAAATTCATTCTCAACACTTTAACCAAAGTGGTATTTCCACTTAGGCTGATATTTCTGATCTGCAGTGAATCTTTAAGAAAATCATACCCACTTGACATACTGAACGATTCTATCAGCTTAACTTTCTTGATGCCGCCATTGGTCGTATCCCTTTTGCTTAACACTTTCATCTCAAGGTTATTACCAATTCTAAGGTCCAAACTGCCGCTCTCCTGTCCAGAAGGTCGACCTGCAATTCCGTCTTCAAAGATTGAATACACAGATTTCCTTCCACTTTCATCAATCTGCACTTCCCTGTTTCCGAATTCTCCTACTGCAGTAAAATCCGGTTTGTAATTTGCTGAGATCGTCGGAGTCACAACATGACGTATCGCATTGATCTTTCTCCCTTTCTTTTTACTGTAGTGCATACCGTAGATCACAGTTGAAAGAGAAACATTAAAGCCATAGGTGCCGGCACGAGCAAATCCAGGCACCTCTTTCTCGAGAAGAGTATCTCCGGTCCATGTCTTCCTTATCGTCTTCACGTACCAGTAATCCGTAAAACTTACAGATGGGGAAATATTGAAATATTGAAATGCTTTAAATGATGTTGCAACGGGTATGGTATGCCTGATCCCGTTTGAAAAATCAGTTAATGCATCCATGTCAAGCGATCTTTCTTCACTACCGGTTTTTGGTTTAAAAATAGAATCCTGGTTAAACTTCAGTTTGTTCTGAAAACTCATGGTATACCCAAATCCTAAATTTCTCAACATCTGATATTTTTTCCGTGGTCCGGCTAATTTGGAGAACGGCTGCATACGGTTAAGGTTAAGGTTAACATTCGGCAGATCCAGATCTACATCACCGTTGGATAAATTCTGATCCGCCCGGGCATTTACGGTCAGGTTAAGCTTGTTGCGCAACAATGACCGGGCGTAATTAATATTGGAATTGGCATTTGTTGAGACGATGTCATCTACGTCACGTGAATTATTTCGTTGCTGATCCTTTGTAACATAATTCACTTTTGCATTGAAGGAAGAACCCGGTCTTGCCTTGCTGTCCTTATTGTAGTTCCATACAACGCGATAATCTTTGCTTATGCGATAATCAGGTGATTCTTTCTCTCCAAATTCGTTGTAGTTATAATCAAATGTGAAATTCCCGTTGTACTTGTACCTTTTCCTGTACGCAGTTCTGAAGTGGAAACCGTAACTGCCCCGAAAGGAAACATCTCCGGTCAGCTGAAGATCAAGATGCTCTCCGATAGGCAAATAGTAGCCGAAACCCTGAATAAAGAATCCTCTCTGATCTGATTCTCCATACGCACCAGGAGGAATTATTCCTCGCGACCTTTCCTTTGATATAGGGAAAAATCCGAAGGGTATGACAACAGGCGTATTAACACCTGCGACCACCAGGTTGGCCGGTCCGCAGATGACCTGTTTCTCCGGAATCACCTTGAATTTATCCGATTGAATATGAAAATGCGGTTCAGGGTGTGTACATGTAGTATAAGTGACACCCTTGAGAAAACTGACATTATTAGAATCTTTATAAACTTTGTCCGCGCGAATAAAACCTTCGGCTTCTACCAGCATCACCCCTTTAGAAGTACCCCTTTTGGTTTTGAAATTATACTTCATTTCACGGGCGTTGTACTTGTCGTCATTTAGGGTAAATACCGGCTCTCCCTGCATCTTTCCAGCTGAATCTGCCACACCGACGGCGATCACTTCATTGGCGTCAAAATCAACCGTTATGAAATCTGCCTCCAGTTTCATGTTCTCGTATTCGACAATGGCTTTATAATAGAGATAGACCATTCGTTCCTTTAGATCGAACCTGATCGAATCTTCCGCGCTGTACTTTACCTTAGAGGTCAATGTGGAGCTTGGGAACTTCATTACAGCTGTGTCCTTGCCTCCTTCAATTGTATCCTTTGCTATTATTGCTGAATCCGATAACGGCACAGATGTTGTATCTGTTTGTGCATAAATTTGTACATTTATACAGACGGCAAACACCAAAAGTGCAAAAATGATATGGTTACGCATGTTCGTAACAAGTGTCATCAGCCTAAATTTGAATTAGCGGGTTAGGCCATAATTCCATTTGAAGCGAAACGCCGCAAACAGGTTTATGGGATATTGGCGCAAAACTACAGAATATTAAAGTCCTTTTGGTTGACATTTTAAACCTGTTTATAAAGTTATTTATATCTATTAGCATGAATCGATTGTTCGGAAAAAAGTTTATAACCATTTTACTCATAGGCTGTTTTGTCTTTATTGCCAACAGCCAGCCGTACACTTTAAAGAACACAAAGGTGCGCACTATAGTGATCGATGCCGGGCATGGAGGCAAGGACCCTGGCTGTATCGGGTACGGTAAAGATGTTATGGAAAAGGACGTTGCGCTAGATATAGCTTTACGGATCGGTAAATATCTGGACGACAGCCTCTCGAATGTGAAGATCATATACACCCGGAAAACTGATAATTTCGTGCCACTCTTTGAAAGAGCAGCGAACGCGAACAAGAACAATGCAGATCTGTTCATTTCGATCCATTGCAATGCAAACGAGAGCAAGATCCCGACCGGAACAGAGACATATATAATGGGGTTGCATAAGACAGAGGGCAACCTTGAAGTCAGTAAAAGGGAGAACCAGGCTATTCTTCTTGAAGAAGGATATAAAGAAAATGAGGCTTACCAGGGATTTGACCCGAATTCAGATGAGGCACATATTATTTTTAGCCTGTATCAGAATGCCTACAGAAACCAAAGCCTTATTCTGGCCTCCAAATTCCAGCATGAGGTTGAAAAAAGAAAGATCAGGCCAAACCGGGGGGTTAAAGAAGCTGGTTTTCTGGTCCTTTGGAAAACAACAATGCCGTCCATTCTGGTAGAGACAGGTTTCCTTACAAATCCCGATGACAAGAAATTTTTAACATCCGATGATGGGAAGGATGAAATAGCCCTATCAGTGATGGAAGCTGTTAAAGGATATGTGAAAGAACTTAACTAAGTGTGAGATTATCAACATTTAAAGTGTTACAGCGTTCCTATTACCAGTCATCTAATTACTATCTTTGAACCCGTAAGACGAAAACGATGAAAGTATCGAACGAAACTAAGGTTGGCATACTTGCAGCTATATCCATTACTATTCTGGTACTGGGATATAATTTTATGCGAGGAAAGAACCTTTGGACCAAGACAAAAACATACTATGCTGCATATGAAGAGGTCGATGGTCTATTTGCCTCAAATCCTGTCGTTGTAAATGGTTTCAACATTGGCCAGGTAGAATCTGTTAAAATGGACCCGAAATCCCTTAAACTTATAGTTGGAGTGCGCATTCCGGATGACATAGATGTTCCGATCAACTCTACCCTTCGGATCGTTAATAATGATATGGTGGGCAGCAAAGCTATTGAATTAATAAGAGGCAGTGCAAGCGCATTTGCCAGTGATGGCGACACCCTGGCTTCGGACAGGGATGCCAACATCGTTGAAGCAGTGAGCGAAGTTCTTACGCCCTTGTCGAAAAGTCTGAAACAGGTACTTGCACACATCGATTCTGCAATTTCCGGGGTTGATCTTCAAAGCACAATGAAAGATCTTTCAGATGCCCTGGGTGCTTTTAGTAAAACAACAAGATTATTGAAAAGCAAGATCGAAGAGGAATCGGATAAACTATCGAGTATCATTGGAAATGTTAGTGACATCACCGATGACATCAAGCAAAGTACACCAGTGATACGTAACATGATCTCACAGCTGGACAGCGCATCAGGCATGTTCGCACGAATGGAACTTGACTCCCTGATCGCCGGTTTTGATCTTGCCCTCAAAGATATCAGTAAAACAATGGGCGCTATTCAGGAAGGCCAGGGCACACTTGGAAAACTGGCAACAGACGATGCTGTATTTGATAATCTGAATAATATGCTGGTAAGCCTTGATTCCCTTGCTAAAGATATACAAAGATACCCTGACCGATACATTGTTATCAGAGAGAAAAACAGGCAAAAGGCAACTGAACGCAAGAAAAAGGACGAAGAAGCTGAATTGCAGGAAGAGGTCAAATAACTGTTTTAAATAGCTGCCAGTTCATGTACCAGAGGCGGTCCGCCATAAATGAATCCGGTATAGATCTGGATCAATCCTGCACCGGCCTCCAATCTCATTTTCGCATTCTCAGCAGAACTGATTCCACCAACCCCTATCAATGGAATAGTACCTCCTGATCTGTCGTTGATATATTGAAGAATTTCCTGTGATCGATGTGTCAATGGTTGACCGCTTAATCCGCCTGCGCCGATCTTACTAACCGCTTCTTCAGGCGTTGTTAATCCTTCTCTCGAGATGGTCGTGTTTGTAGCTATCAACCCATCCAGATCTGATTCCATCGCGATCTCTATTACATCATCAAGCTGCCCTTCCGTCAGGTCGGGAGCTATCTTTAAAAGCAAGGGGCGGTAGGGCAACTCATTAAATTCCTTCTCTTTTTCCTTTCGCAGTTTTGAAAGGGCATTAATGATATTAAGCAAAGGTTCTTTGTCCTGAAGCGCCCTTAAATTGGGGGTGTTTGGTGAACTTACATTGATAACGAAATAATCCACCAGTGGATACAACTTTTCATAACACGCCGTATAATCATTCACAGCCTCTTCGTTAGGTGTTATCTTGTTCTTTCCTATGTTACCACCTATCACCGGCCTTGGGTCATTCGTACGAATGTTTCTCCTGTAGTCTTCTAATTTATTGACAATGGCATCAACTCCATCGTTGTTGAAACCCATTCTGTTGATAAGCGCTTTGTCCGATGGCAAACGGAACAATCTCGGTTTCGGATTACCAATCTGTCCTTTGGGCGTTACCGTGCCTACTTCTATATGTCCAAACCCCAGCAAAGCAAGATCCCGAATATGACCTCCGTTCTTATCGAACCCTGCGGCAATACCCAGTTTATTTGGAAATTTCAGTCCACAGAATTCAGTCTCCACTGTTTCTGTTCGCTTACTGATGAAGATCTTTTTCAGTAGCGGAACACGAAGAAACACGTGAAGTACATTAAGTGTGAACTTGTGAGCAGTCTCTGGATCGAGAACAAAAAGAATGTTACGTACGAGATTGTACACCATTTTTTGTGGCAAATGTACAATTCATAGTGGAACATTTCTCCGATAAACGAGCACGGCTGTTTCAGAATTAAGATATAAATTCGAACCGAAATACGAATTGTTATGAGCATCTGGCTGAATTTACCTGAGAACACAGACTTCACTATTGATAATATCCCGTTCGGTATTGCCGAAATAGATGGTAAAACAAGGGTGGTCTCTGCCATCGGAGATTACGTGATCCATCTCCGAAAAGCACATCATTACGGTGTTTTCGGGGATCTGATCCATGATGCGTCCATCTTTGAAAGAAAACACCTCAATGACTTCATTCGGTTAGGGAAGTCAACAACCAGTGCGCTCCGTCAGAAACTAATAGACGGACTTACGAACAATGCAAGTGCCTTGTCAGAGCATCGCGAAAAGATACTGATCCCGATCACAGATGTGCAAATGTGTCTCCCTTTGAAGATCGGCAATTACACAGATTTTTATTCAAGCCTCGAACATGCTACGAACGTTGGTAAAATGTTTCGTCCTGACAACCCACTGTTACCAAACTGGAAACATATGCCAATTGGTTATCATGGCAGGGCATCTTCGATCGTTGTTTCCGGGACGCCGATAAAAAGACCAAACGGTCAGACAATGCCTCCCGATGCAGAGAAACCGGTTTATGGCCCAAGCAAAAGACTTGATATCGAACTTGAAATGGCCTTTGTTGTAGGAAAAGATTCCTCACTCGGCGATCAGGTAAAAATCAAAAATGCCGAGGATTACATATTTGGCATGGTGTTATTCAACGACTGGTCCGCAAGAGACATTCAAAAATGGGAGTACGTTCCTTTAGGTCCATTTCTTGGGAAGAACTTCGGTTCAACTATTTCGCCCTGGGTAATTACCATGGACGCATTGGAACCATTCAGAACTTCAGGCCCTGAACAAATCCCCGAACCACTTCCTTACCTGCGCAACTCAGGAAATCATTCTTTTAATATAAAACTGGAAGTTGAACTCACAACAGCTAATGGTGAACGGGGCACGATCTGTACATCAAACTTCAAATACCTCTACTGGAACATGGCGCAGCAGCTGGCACACCATACAGTAAATGGTTGCAATATTTGTGTTGGTGACCTTATGGCCTCGGGAACGATCAGTGGAAAAACAAAGAATTCCTTTGGATCTATGCTGGAGTTAAGCTGGGGCGGGAAAGAAGAAATAACCATTAATGGTGGCGTTACTCGCAAATTTCTTGAAGATGGTGACTCAATAAACCTTCGTGGCACCTGTACAAAAGGAAGCAAAAGAATAGGTTTCGGTCCATGCGAGGGCACAATTTTGCCTGCAGTAAAATAGAACTTTCAGAACACTTCAATTTTATATCCTGCGTTAAAAACAGCCCCGGGAGAGAGTAGTACAATCCCTTCTTTTTCAAGAATGTTCCCTGATGCGGAAGAACTATCGCAAACTCCCTGCCACGGTTCAATGCAAACAAAAGGCGCACCCGGTTTGCTCCAAACCCCTAAATAAGGAAAATCCCCAAACCAGAAACGTATACCACGAGATGAACCAGTAGAATGCAATTCGCAGTATTCAGACCTTAAATCAGAAAACACCAGTGCGTCGTCATTAAAACTCTCATTGGTTAGATCTATCCTTCCATTAATGATCCCGGTCCTTTGAACGCCGGTACGCAGTCCGTTGCGATCCAGGGAGTCTGAAAAAACCGTTTCCTGCTCTTCGAAAACCAGGAAATGTTTGTCTACAGGGTTCGTTGAAAAAGCCGGATGACCACCTATCGAAAAAGGCATATCCGTATCCCCCATGTTTTGAACGAGGTATTTCACTTTAACCGATTTCCCTTCTAACAGGTAACGTACCTCAAGATTAAATTTGAACGGGTATTTAACTAACGAACATTCATCAAACGATCTGGAAAACACCATTTCAGGACCCTCGGTTCTTGTTTCGAAAGTTGCATCCCTCAAAAAACCGTGCCGTTCCATGAGATACGTTTTACCAGCGTATTGATATTTCCCTTCCTTTAATTCCCCAATAACAGGAAACAACAACGGTGATCTCCAACCCCATACATTGGGATCATTGATCCACAGATACTCGTGATCGTGTTCAACAGAATAAATACGCATCAGTTGTGCGCCTCTTACTTCCGCCTCGATCAGGACATGTTCATTCTGAATGATCATAAAATAACCATGTTAGAGTGACCTTTCATAGCAACATAAGACCTAATTGTAATATTTGGCTACCAGCGGCATCTGTCTTCCTGGACCAAAAGCCTTATGTGATATCCGGAGGATCGGTGGGGCCTGATAACGCTTATACTCATTCCTGTCGACCAGTTGTACCACTTTTGTGACAATGTCCTTGTCAAATCCAAAATCAATGATCTCCTCCCAACCGTATTGATCTTCAACATAAAACTCAAGAATTTTATCAAGAAGATCGTATTCAGGCAAGGAGTCACTATCCTTCTGCCCTGGGCGTAATTCTGCGGAAGGCGCTTTTTTAATTATACTCTCAGGAATTATTTCCATATTACGGTTAATGTAACGGGCCATCTCATATATCTGCGTTTTATACAGATCCCCAATGGGAGATAATCCTCCGCACATGTCACCGTACAATGTGGAATAACCAACGGCCGTTTCACTTTTATTACTGGTGTTCAACAGAATCGCATGAAACTTGTTTGACATGGCCATAAGAAGCAGTCCTCTGCAGCGTGCCTGAATGTTTTCTTCAGTTACATCGGCAGGAAGATCTTTAAATTCCGAACTAAGAATACTTTCAACACTGCTCACCATATCTGCAATAGGAAGGATCGTATATCTGTTGCCAAGATTATTAGCGAGCATTTCTGCATCAGTGATCGATCCTTTTGATGAATATTTGGAAGGCATAAGTACGGATGTTACGTTCTCCTTTCCTATTGCCTCAACAGCAAGTGTGTTGACCAATGCAGAATCTATTCCTCCTGAAGACCCTAGGATTGCTCGTTTGAAACCCATCTTGTTAAAATAGTCCCTGATTCCCATAACAATGGCATCATGCATTAGGCCGATGTCACGATCGTGGTGTTCCTGTTCATCTTTCTCAAGTCGGGCATCCTTATCCCAGTTAATAAATTGCAGATCTTCCTCAAAATAACGGAGCTCTTTAGCCACAACACCTTTATTGTCAATAAACATTGATCCCCCGTCAAACAGGATGTCGGTATTCCCGCCAACCTGATTCACATATATTAAAGGAAGATTGTAATGCAGTGCATTGTATTTCATTCTGCCCTTCCTGTCGTCAACATGATTATAACTGTAGGGTGAACCAGAAATATTGATCATCAGATCCGGTTTTTCCGCGATCAGATCATCCATAGGGGTTCGAGAATAAAGCATGGGTTCATCAAGATTCCACAGATCTTCACAGATGGTCAATGCTATTCTGACACCTTTGAATTCTACAGTATGGGTTTTTCCCCCCGGCTCAAAGTAACGGTACTCGTCGAAAATGTCATAGGTAGGCAGCAGTGATTTGTGAATTGTTTTCTGAACCTTACCATCATAGATCAAATGAGCTGCATTGTACAATTTCTTACCTTTTTTCAGGCCGCTTGGGACAGGAGCACCGATTATGACCCCGATCCCGTTGCAATATGATGCCAGCTCTGATACGGCGTCTGTGCATCTTCTTACAAATGACTCATAATTGAGCATGTCCTTAGGTATATAGCCACAGATCGACAATTCAGAAAAAACGACAAGATCGGTATCGTTTTTCTTAGCAAGGTCAATAGTTTCACGCATTTTCATCATGTTCCCGGCAAGGTCACCGATGATGAAATTCAATTGTGCAAGTGCAATCTTCATTTATTACGTACCGGTTCTAAAAGAAGAATCCCGCGTTAATCGAGACAAAGTTACTTATCGCCTCTGCTTTTTTATCTTCACCGAAAATATTAGTGAAACCGTTATCCATTCTGAGTCCCGCATAAAGAGACGTATTGCCACTCAGGTTATATTCGATACCCGCTCCCACGATCAAAGGAATTCTGAGTGGGGATATCTTGTCGTCAAAGTTAGCGAAGTGATAATCGTCCCCTTCCTTATCATTGACATGTATATCTGTCGGATCATCGAATACGTCATCTGCTCCTACGATATCTGCTCTCGCCCGGATCAGGAATGACGGAGCAACACCGAATTGCGCCCAATATGTTACGTAACCAATTTCTTTGGTTTTAAACTTTATTGATAGCGGCACCTGAACATATCTTGTTTTGTACTCGTAATCAATGTCCGTTTTGCTAACCTGACTGTTTTTAGGGAAAAGCGTATCAACATAGGTCATTCCAAAATTGTAATGGGTAATTAGCAACTCCGTAGAAAACGCATAATTCTCAGCAAAATAAAAATCACCCATCAGCCCGTAACTAAACCCCAGTTTGGTCCCTTCTTTTTCTATACTCTTTGAATCCGGCTTTATCCAGCAAATATTTGCTGAACCTTTAATACCAAATCGAAGATTATTATCCTGGGCCTTGGTGATCGTGGAGATTGAAAGAAACAATAAAATTAATCCGGTTGCTGTTGATCTTTTCATATTCATACTTCTGTGTTTAGATGTAATTTTGGCGCTATGTCATACATTTCAATAACGAAACGACTTGTCACCTTACTGTTATCAGCCGGTGTAATGTTCATCTCAGGATGTAAGAAGAACAAGCACAAGGTTGATATTTCAAATATAGAGATCGACATTGATCTCCAACGATATGAAGATGATATTTTCGGTGTGGAAAATTTAGAAGACTATCTTGGTCTGGACAAAAAGGACCCGGAATTCTTCAGCGCCTACAAGGGAAGGATAATTTCTTTTATAACCGGAGTAAACCAGGGAGCAGATTCTCTGGTTCAGTACAGAGGTTTCAGTGATTTTATTCAGAACAAGGATATGCGCGACCTCTATGCCAGTTGCACCACAACGTTTGAGAATATGGATACGTATTTTGATCAGCTGGAAACAGCATTCAAATTTTACCGGTTTCATTTCCCAGCAAACAATATACCTGATATTATTACTTATGTCGCACCGTTCAGATATGGCGCGATAAGCATGGAGAACAAACTGTGCATAGAACTGGACATGTTCCTCGGAGCAGATTTTGAACCCTACAGGACCCCCTCCCTGCAATTTCCTAATTACCTGGTTAAAAAGTTAAAACCGGATATGCTTGTACCTAATGCCATGAAGTCCTGGCTTGTAAGTGAATTTGAGAAAGATCAGACCGATCAACGATTTATTTCAGAGATCATCTATGAAGGGAAGATCCTGTATCTTATGGATGCTTTGTTCCCTGAGATGAGTGACTCCCTAAAAATAGGCTACCTTAATGGTCAGATAGAATGGAACAGGCATAATGAATCTCAGATATGGGAAAACATTGTCAATAATGACCTGCTGTTCTCTACTGACCAGTTCCAGTATATGGGAATGCTTCATGACGGGCCTTTCTCCAAAGGGGCGAATGTGCCTCAGGAATCATCGCCACGTATTGGTGTCTGGGCCGGCTGGCAGGTGGTCCGGAAATACATGGATAAACATCCGGGGATCTCCCTTCAGGAACTTATGGAGATCAAGGACCCCGGAATAATTCTCAAAGGTTCGGGCTACAAACCTTGATCTCATTCGAGATAAGGCCATATTCGACGGACAAATGCCGTATCAAGGGCTAAAATGTTCCTGATATTCAGCGTACTCAATACAACTTCAGGATGCGTCTTCCTATAAGCAAGAATGACTTTTGCGGTCTTGACATCCACATAGGGATGACGCCTTAAAGTTTTGAAGTCAGCTGTCAGATCAATAGGAACAATGGCCTTGCTGTCAACACTTATATTAGGAGCTATTTTCATGAACAATGAATCATGGATACCATACACTTCTTTTAATTGGCCAATGGCATGAAACCCACCCAATATCCGGCGGTATTTAACGATCCTTGATGCAAGAACAGGTCCAATTCCGTGTAATCTGATAAGATCGACGGAATCAGCGATCGAAACATTTATCTTTTCTTTAGAACCTGATCTCAGTTTCCGTGAACGGTCATCTGATCTCCGGGCAAATGCATCGTATCCGTATGATCTTTTCCGTGATCTGATATTGATCCAGGGAACGGCTTTTTCATACCATATGCTGTCCATGCCATAAATATGAAGGAGGTCATCAGAATTATAAAATTTAAAGCCCTTTGCTCTTGCCCCGGCAATCCTTTCTGTAAGATATTTTTTCAGGCCCAGGATCATCAGACTATCCGGCGACAAAGTATTAGGGTCAAAATGGAACCAGTTTATCTGATCATAATTTCCTGATTCTGTGACCGCGTTTTTTTCCGACCTGAATGAATCTATTCGTTGTCGTTCGATCAGGCTGTACTCAAAAGATTTCCCCTGAAAAAAGTATCGCGGAACTAATTTGATGATCAGTGCGATCAGGACAAAAAGTATTACACCGGCCGCTTCACGATTATTGTAAGAAAAGAGATCCTTTAACATATTTCCCCTGTTTAGCAGGGAAAATACAGGTGCCTTTAGTTATAAAAAAACGGATATAGCTCTAAATAGCCAGGTACTCCTTAGCGTATTTTCCGGCTTCAAGGTATTCCTTGATCTCCGTAAAAGCAGTGATCGTCTCTTCCACGTCCGCTAAAGTATGAACTGCTGTAGGTATCAGACGAAGCATAATAACGCCCTTAGGGACAACCGGATAAACCACGATTGAGCAGAAAATGTTGTAGTTCTCGCGTAGATCCTGGGTCAGGTGCGTTGCTTCAGCAACAGTTCCGTTCAGTATCACTGGTGTTACAGGGGACATGGTTGTTCCGATATTAAAACCGGCACTCTTTAGCCCATCCTGCAATGCATCTACGATCTTCCACAGATTCGATTTCAGAGAAGGGTCATTCCTCAGCAATTCCAGCCTTTTCAATGCGCCGATAACCATTGGCATCGGAAGTGATTTTGCAAAGATCTGAGAACGCATGTTGTAACGCAGGTAGTCAACGATCCTTTTTTCACTTGAAATAAATGCGCCTATTCCTGCCATTGATTTAGCAAAGGTTGAGAAATAGATATCTATCTCATCCTGAACACCCTGCTCTTCACCTGTGCCGATCCCGGTTTTTCCCATGGTACCAAATCCATGTGCATCATCAACGAATAACCGGAAATTATATTTACTTTTTAATGCGACAATATCTTTCAGATTCCCCTGGTTTCCGGACATTCCAAATACACCTTCAGTGATCACAAGGATCGCCCCACCTGTCTGTTCAGCCATTTTCGTGGCTCTTACCAGTTGTTTTTCGAGATTCTGAATGTCGTTATGTGCATATACAAATCTTTTACCCTGGTGCAAACGTACACCGTCAATGATACAGGCATGTGATTCGGCATCATAAACAATTATATCGCGTCGGTCTACCAATGCATCTATTGCTGACAGCACTCCCTGATAACCGAAGTTCAGCAGGATCGTATCCTCCTTCTGCTCAAAATCAGAAAGTTGACGCTCAAGCTCTTCGTGATAATCACTGTTTCCTGACATCATACGTGCCCCCATCGGGTATGCCATTCCATAATCAGCCGCTGCGACCGCGTCTGCTTTCCTTACTTCAGGATGGTTCGCCAGACCAAGATAATTGTTCAGACTCCAGGTCAGCAATTCTCTGCCTCTGAAAGTCATTCTCGGCGAGATCTCCCCCTCAAGTTTTGGGAAAGTATAGTAACCATGAGCCTCTTTAGCGTGCATACCCAAAGGGCCCATATTTTCCACCAACTTTTCAAACAAATCCATAGAGATGTAAAATTTGCCGCAAAGGTATTAATTCTGTCATCATTTCATATTTCTATTAAATATTCAATTGTTACCAATTTATTAACTTTTATGGTAAAAAGATGATTCGGCCGCTGAAGGACTTGTAACAAAAGGCTTCTCTGTGCGTTTAAAACATACATTAGTCCTGATATGACCAGAATTAAGATGAAGAATTTTTAAGTTGAATATCCACAGAGTTAATGGTATCTTTGCAGACTTTTATAATGAGATCGGGTAAACTATACATTTTTCTTTTTATTCTGCTTGCTGCAACCGGATGCGAATACCAGAAGGTTGTTAAGAAAGGCACGCCGGACAAGAAACATGCCTATGCGGATAAAATGTACGAGAAAGGACATTACGCAAAAGCCCTTCCTCTCTATGAAGATCTGCTTGGGACATACAGAAGGAGAAAAGAAGGAGAGATCATTTACTTCCGCTTCGCAATGTGTCATTACCAGATGTCAGAATTCGGAATGGCTGCATATCACTTTAAAGGCTTTACAGAGACTTTTGCCGGTTCGGCAATGGTTGAAGATGCCGCATACTGGTTTGCGATCTGCCAGTTCAACAAATCAATGCCATATTATCTGGATCAGACGCCATCAGAAGAAGCCATTGAACAACTCCAGCTTTTCATTAACCGCTATCCTAACAGTAAATATGTGGAGAGCTGTAACGAAAAGATGGATGAACTGCGACGTGGTTTGCAGATAAAATCATATAAGAATGCAATGGCTTATTACTACCGTGGGCTATACAATGCCGCTGTAGTAAGCCTGAAAAATTCACTGATATCGTATCCGGATATAGATGAAAAACCGGAAATGGAGTACCTGATAGTAGAGTGCAGCCACCTGTATGCTAAAAAAAGCATACTTAACAAACAGGAAGAGCGCTACCTTGACGCTATTGAAGAGTGCAAGGAATACATGAACAGTCATAATTCAGAGGTTTCTTACTACGGTAAAGTAGAAAAGATCAGAAAAATGGCAGAAATGGAATTAGACCTGGTAAGAAAAACGATCAAAACAAAAGAAGCTGAAGACAAAGAGCTATTAAGATTAAAGACTTCGACCACTACAACCAATAATAATTAAGCATTCATTTATCGATTATGAGTAAATATTCAGAAACACCGGTAACCACAATAAGCAGAGACACCAGAGATCTTGAAAAGGACATTGGCAATCTGTATGAATCAGTTGTGATCATTTCAAAACGTGCGAATCAGATCGCTGCGCAAATGAAAGAAGAATTAAATGCTAAACTTGAGGAATTCGCTTCAGACACGGACAACCTTGAAGAGATATTCGAAAACAGGGAGCAAATAGAGATCTCTAAATATTACGAATCTCTGCCAAAGTCTACCCTTTTAGCAACGGAAGAATTCCTTAAGGACAAGGTGTATTTCCGCAACCCGAATAAAGAATCCTGATCTCTGTCCCGATGTTGCGCGGGAAACGAATATTACTGGGCGTTACCGGAAGTATCGCCGCTTACAAGTCGGCCACTCTTGTGCGCTTACTGATCAAGGAAGGTGCGCGTGTTCAGGTGGTAATGACTAACGATGCAACGTCGTTTATCACACCGCTGACTTTGTCTACGCTATCCAAGAACCCTGTTTATACCACCTACTTCGATAAAGAGACCGGTGAGTGGAACAACCATGTTGATCTTGCCTTGTGGGCAGATCTCTTCATTGTTGCTCCTGCTACAGCGAACACCATTGCTAAAATGGCCAACGGGATCTGCGACAACCTTTTGCAGGCCATCTATCTGTCAGCAAAATGTCCGGTCGTTGTTGCTCCTGCAATGGATCTGGACATGTACCGGCATCCTACATTTATAAGAAATCTTGGGATACTGAGAGATATGAATATCCGGATCGCTGAAGCTGAATCAGGAGAGCTTGCGAGCGGTTTAACAGGACAGGGTCGTATGGCGGAGCCAGAAAACCTTCTTGAATTCATCAGTTCCCAGTTTCCTTCACGTTTAAATGGAAAAAATGTACTGATCAATGGCGGACCTACCTATGAGGCAGTTGACCCTGTTCGCTTTATAGGTAACAGATCAAGTGGGAAAATGGGCGTAGCTCTGGCAAATGCTTTTGCCGAAGAAGGAGCCAGTGTCACACTTGTCCTTGGTCCTTCCAATGAAACCCCTGACGAGCATATAGACGTTATTCGTGTAGAAAGTGCTGAGGAAATGTACAATGCTACCGTATCGCATTTTAAAAAGGCGGACATTACTGTGCTCTCCGCTGCCGTTGCCGATTACCGTCCGAAAGACATATCAAAACAGAAGATCAAGAAATCAGGAGACTATTTGCAAATCGACCTGGTAAAAAACAAAGACATACTTGCTGCTTTAGGAGCAAAAAAGACAACAAAACAAGTCCTCGCCGGTTTTGCTCTTGAAACCGAGAACGAAATGAAATTTGCCAAACAGAAATTGAATAACAAAAACCTTAATTTCATCGTTTTAAATTCACTAAGGGATGAAGGTGCAGGTTTTGGCGGTGAAACAAACAAAGTGACCATTCTGGACGATAAAGGCAAAACACATAAATTCGAACTTAAAGACAAATTATCCGTAGCAAGGGATATTGTAGATTACACGATCGGTTTATTATGATGAAAAAGGGAATATCAGCGGCTTTATTGATTTTAATAACGCTTGCGGCAGGTGCACAGGACCTGAATTGTACGGTTGAGGTAATAACGAGCCAGGTGCAGATCTCCAACAAGCAGATCTTTGATGACATGAAAACAGGGATCACCCAATTCATGAACAACAGGAAATGGGTAAGCGATGATATTCAACCAAACGAGAAGATCGATTGTGTTTTTCAGTTTAATATTTCTAAAGCAGAAATTGACAATTTTAAAGCGACCCTTACAATTCAATCTACCCGGCCTGTCTATGGATCATCCTATAATACCCCATTGTTCAGATACATCGATAAAGAGGTCGAATTCACCTACGTTCAATTTCAGAATTTTGATTTTCAGGAAAATGCATATTCAAGCAACCTGACATCCATTCTTGCATTTTATGCTTACCTGATCATTGGTACCGACTATGATTCATATTCACTTAAAGGTGGAGACGAATACCTAAAAAAGGCACAACAGGTAAGACAGGCAGCACAAAATGTACCGGGCTGGAACCCTAATGACGGCAACGGGACCCAGAACAGGTATTATCTTATTGAGAACATGCTGGACCCGCGTTTCCAGGATCTTCGTACCGCGAGTTATATCTACCACATTAAAGGGATGGACATAATGCACAAGAGTCCGGAACAAGGAAGAGGACAGGTTTACGAATCCTTAAAGAGCGTAAAGAAAGTTTATGATCAATTGCCCAATTCGTTTGTATTGAGAATGTTCTTCAATGCTAAAAGAGATGAATTGATAGCGATCTTTACAGAAGGTAGTCCGACCGAAAAGAACAGAGCTGCAGATCTGCTGGGCAATATGGATATTTCCAATAAAAGCAAATATGAGGACGGGATACTAAAACGGTGATCCCTTCAGTTGAAAATTATCAGTCCCGTCAGTTAGAGAAGAATTCTCTCATCTTATCAAAGAATCCTTTGTTTGAACCGTCAGGGTGTGGTTTAAAATTCTCTGAATTTTCCATTTTCTTAAGAAGTTCTTTCTCTTCTGTCGTCAGTTTCTGAGGAGTCCACACATTAATATGAACCAGTTGGTCGCCTTTTCGGTAACCGTTCACATCTGGAATTCCTTTGCCTTTCAGACGAAGGATCTTGCCTGCCTGAGTTCCTGCTTCTAGCTTGATTTTAGCTTTTCCGCTTACCGTTGGAACATGCACCTCACCTCCCAGTGCAGCTTTAGGAAAACTTATATACAACTCATGTATCAGATTGTTCCCTTCTCTTTTTAATTCAGAATGAGGTACTTCTTCAATCACTATGATAAGGTCACCAGCGACCCCACCTGCTGCTTCATTCCCTTTTCCACTTACGGATAGCTGCATCCCTTCTTCCACGCCTGCCGGTATCTTCAATGAAGTGGTGACTTCTTCAGTAACCAGTCCCTGGCTGTCAGAACCCGGAGGTTTGTTCCCCAGTTGCTTGCCGCTGCCTCCGCAGGTAGGACAAACTGAGGTAGTTTGCATCTGCCCCAGAAAAGTATTCGACACCCTTGTCACCTGTCCCATACCGTTGCATGTAGAACAGGTGTTGAAAGTAACGCCCTTGGCAACAACCTTTTTCTTGTACTTTATTTTCTTTTCAACGCCTTCAGCGATCTCCTCCAGCGTTAATTTCAATTTTATACGAATATTGGATCCAACGATCCTTCGGGCACCTCCTCTGCGACCTCCGCCTCCAAAAAAACTCTCAAACGGACTTCCACCCCCGCCCCCGAAAATATCTCCAAAGTGACTGAAAATATCCTCCATTGTCATTCCGTCTCCACTGAAACCACCGCCGCTTCCCATTCCCTGGTGACCGAACTGATCGTATCTCTGACGTTTGGAAGTATCACTCAGTACCTCATACGCTTCTGCCGCTTCCTTAAATTTTTCCTCCGCTTCCTTATTGTCCGGGTTTTTATCCGGATGATATTTAAGCGCCATTTGGCGGTAAGCTTTTTTCAGCTCCTCAGCAGTAGCACTTTTACTTACACCGAGTACTTCGTAATAATCCCTTTTCGCCATGTTATTCACCTACCACTACTTTTGCGTAGCGTAAAATTTTATCGTTCAGTTTATACCCCTTCTCCAACTCATCTACAATTTTCCCTTTCAGATCATCAGATGGTGCCGGAATCTTTGTTACCGCTTCATGAAGATCAGCATCGAACGGTTCTCCTTTTGCCTCAAACGCTTTCAACCCCTGTTGATCCAAAACATTTACCATTTTCATATATACCAGGTTAATGCCATCCTTAAGCGCTTTTATATCATTGGTGTCCTCCATTGACCTGATCGCCCGCTCAAAGTCATCCAGAATAGGCAACATGGCAGATAAGACCTCCTGTCCAGCTGTTTTGAATAGCTCCAAACGCTCCTTTGCAGTGCGGCGTCTGAAATTATCAAATTCAGAATACAAGCGCAGGTATTTATCGTTTAACTCCTTGACCTCTGTCTTCATTTTTTCTTCAGCACTCACTTCTTTTCCGTCTGCAACGCCCTCATTTTTAGACACTTTAGGTTCAGCATCATTGATCTCAACAGAGCTATCCATCAGTTCTTCTGATGTTGTATGTTTTTGTTCTTTGGATTTTTTCCTAGCCATTCTTTAGTGTGTTACGATCGATTTTCTGGTATTGCTGCAAAATTTCTGCCACAATGATCGAATTTGAAATTAAGTGACAAGAACACCCTGCTTATGGCTGTTCTATGCCAAATTGACACAATAGTAAATGCACGTGACGAAATAATAACGGTGGTAAAATATTACTGATCTTATCTGGAATTATATTTGAGCAACAATGCCTCCTCAGAAACACATTCTGCCTGTTATAGTTCTGTCGCAGTTTTTCTGTACATCCCTTTGGTTTGCCAGCAATGGTGTGATGGCAGACCTGGTCCTTGCTTTCAGCCTGAAAAATTCCGCTATCGGTCACCTCACATCAGCTGTACAATTTGGATTTATAACAGGGACATTGATCTTTGCTATTTTCACAATACCGGACCGATACGCTCCATCCAGGGTGTTTTTTTTCTGTGCCCTGGCCGGTGCACTTTTTAACCTGGCAGCCATCCTCGGATCAAATACATTTACCAGTCTGTTCATACTTAGGTTTCTAACCGGTGTGTCTCTTGCGGGCATTTATCCTGTGGGGATGAAAATAGCTGCGGATCATTTCAAAGAAGGACTGGGCAGATCCCTTGGCTATCTGGTCGGAGCCCTGGTTTTAGGCACTTCACTACCTCACTTGTTAAAAGGTCTGTCAGCAGATCTTCCCTGGGCAGTGGTCATTGTTTCAACCTCTGCTATTGCAACTTCCGGAGGGGTGCTGATGTTGGTGTTTGTTCCAGAAGGCCCCTACAGAGGTCGAGGAGGAAAGGTCGATCTGTCTTCGTTTATAAAGGTCTTCAGGAAAAGGGATCTCCGGTCATCCGCAATCGGTTATTTTGGCCACATGTGGGAGTTATATGCCTTCTGGGCTTTTGTTCCTGTTATGCTCAAAATTTACAGTTCAATTCATCCGGGAACTGTTTTCAATGTACCGATGCTATCCTTCGTCGTTATTGCGACAGGTGCAGTAGGTTGTGTGGTCGGGGGGTATCTTTCACAGCGTTTCGGAGAAAAAAAGATAGCGCTTGTTGCACTGTTGTTCTCAGGTGCATGCTGTTTATCTTCTCCGCTCCTGTTCACAACAGACTGGCAATTGACTTATGTTGCCATCCTTATTGTATGGGGATTCTTCGTTATTCCTGATTCACCCATGTTTTCCTCCCTGGTTGCCGGATATGCGGACGCTAATGTGAAAGGGACTGCTCTGACAATTGTTAACAGCATTGGATTTGCTATTACAATAGGAAGCATTCAACTTATCAATTCATTGGTTGACCTGATGAACCCTTCTTATGTTTTTATTTTACTAGGTGCAGGACCGATTATAGGATTTGTTGCTCTCATCAGAAACAAATCACTACGATAAGGAACAATGCAAAAATCAGTCGGCGCCATTCGCAATAAGCAAATTACTTAATATTGCAATGCCTGGAGATGACACAATTACTGGCTACAATTTTTGCGGCAGCATATGCTTTAGTGATACTATGGTCCTATCGGTTCAGAGAGAGGAATTTAGCCGTGTGGTCATTGATCATTCTTTCTTTTTTAGTAAAGATATACCTTTCGTCAGTTACCGACGTGTTGAATATCTGGGATGAACAATTCCACGCACTTGTTGCAAAGAACATGATCGACAGACCTTTCACACCGACACTTTACCGGGAAGAACTTATTGATCATGATTACTGGGACTGGGCAAGGAATCATGTCTGGCTGCATAAACCGCCGTTGTTTCTCTGGCTCATCGCCTTAAGCATAAAGATTTTCGGGACAAATGCACTTGCTGTGAGACTGCCTTCAATACTTTTCTCAACCCTGTCTGTATTGCTGATCTCAAAACTGGCGAGAAAAAAATTCAGCAAAGAAGCTTCATGGTGGGCCACTGTAATTTTCACACTGAATCCATTTTTACCTCTTTTGGTCACCGGTGTTTTACCGACCGATCACAACGACGTGATCTTCGGTTTTTTTATAACACTGAGTTACTTCCTGTATGTCAGATACAAGGATCAAAAAAGATTTGTTGACATAGTGCTATTAGGACTTGCAGTGTCAGCCTGTATTCTAAACAAATGGTTGCTTGGTTTATGGATATACCTTCCATTTGGCATCTACCTCATAAAAGCCAGATTTAAGAAAACACTGGTTGCAGATTTTGCATATTCGGTCGGTATTGCCCTGTTGATCCCGGTCTTCTGGTATTTGTACATTCATACCTCTTTTCCTGTCGAGTCGTCCTTCGAATTCAGATACAACGCGAGGCATTTCTGGGAAGCACTGGAAGGACACAGAGAATCAGTCTGGTATTATCTGATCATGCTGAAATCCCAATACGGTATCTTTGGGATGTTACTTGTGATCCCTGGCCTGATAACGATGTACCGGAGATCCTTTGACACTTTTATTGGTATTTGTTTCGTGTTTGTGTTCTTCACGATCGCAGCCACAAAGATGCCTGCTTTTACATTCTGGGTATCTGCTATTCTTATACTTTACAGCGGAGCATTCATTGCAGAATTATTCAAAAAATTAAAGGACAGAAACCTTAATATTTCAGTTGTAGCAGGTGTTATCGCCATATTGGTCTTTCAAATGCAATTATCTGAACTGTATAACTCACAGACCCTTGGCAATCAATACCGAAGAAAAATATCCTCCAGGACGGAAATGTTCAAATCATGGGCCGAAGAAAAGGAAACACAGAATTATGTGGTTGAGGAATTACCCGAAGGGTCAGCGGTAATATTTATGTTCTACACAGATGCGATCGGTTACGAACGCAGGTTAACTCCGGATGAATTAAAATTTATTGAGAACAAAGGAAAAAAGGTCTTGCACTGGAAGGATATTCACTGAATCATTTTACAGTTTATTTCCTGGCAATAATTAGTAATAAAACAGTATAAGTTATGATTCCCATCATATTCTAACTGCGTCTAATCCCTTTGCTTTGTAAGGCATGATAAATGAAGCGCTTATTGCTCCAAAAGGGATCGTAATTGTTGGAGGATCTAACTATTTGTCCAAACCGGGAGGCAAGATGGTAAAGAATCTGCTTGAAGGCGGATACCAGGGAGATCTGTTTATAGTAAATCAGAAAGATGTAGAAGTACAGGGGCAAAGGACCATTCAAAACATCGATGAACTGCCTGAGGTGGACCTTGCAATTCTTGCCGTTCCACCTTTAGCATGCAAACACGCCGTTAAGATCCTGTTGAAAAATAAGAACACAAGGGCTTTCATAATAATATCTGCCGGTTTTGGAGAAGGAGGAGAAGAGGGAAAACTCATTGAAAAAGAGATCGCGGACATGGTCTCTGCACATAATGCTTGCCTTATCGGGCCTAATTGCATAGGCGTGCTCAACAGGAACTACCACGGAATTTTCACAAGTCCGGTACCCCGTCTTTTCCCTGATGGCTGCGACCTTATTTCAAGCTCAGGAAGCGTCGCGACATTCATCATGGAAGCCGGAATAATTAACGGGTTAAGATTCAACAGCGTCTTTTCCGTCGGAAATTCAGCGCAAACCGGAGTTGAAGAAGTTCTTGAGTACCTGGATCTTAATTACGAACATGGCAAAAGTTCACCGATCAAATTACTTTATCTCGAAACAGTCAGAAATCCCAATAAATTATTAAAACATGCCTCCTCACTGATAAGAAAAGGAGCCTGCATTTCCGGAATTAAGTCAGGGAGCACCGAAGCAGGAAGCAGGGCGGCCGCATCTCATACAGGCGCAATAGCCAACTCAGATATGGCGGTTCGCGCTTTGTTCAGAAAAGCAGGCATCGTATACTGTAGCAGCCGCGCTGAACTTGTAACCACAGCATGTATCTTCAATTCCAGAAAACCTAAAGGGAAAAATATTGCGATCATTACCCATGCCGGAGGATCGGCTGTTATGCTTTCTGATGCACTTATAAAATCGGGAATGAACGTCCCACCGATAAACGGAACGGAAGCCGATGAACTCCTTGCCAGGTTACATCCGGGTTCTTCAGTAAATAACCCAATAGATTTCCTGGCAACGGGCACCGCTGAACAACTGGACCTGATCATTGATTACTGTGAGAATAAATTTGACAATATTGATGCCATGGTCGTGGTTTTTGGAAGTGCCGGTTTATTTGATGTGGCCAATGTTTACAACGTGTTGCGTGCGAAGATGGAAGCGTGCCGGAAACCGATTTATCCGGTTCTTCCTTCTCTGGTAAATGCCCACCAGGAAATAGAAGAATTTATTGCAAAGGGATACGTTAATTTTCCGGATGAGGTCGATCTTGGAACGGCTCTAGGTGCAATTTACAACACTCCTGGTCCGGTTGATCTACTCAAAGACGAGATAACACCCAACAAGAAACTCAGGGAATTAATTGAAAGGCAAAACGATGGTTTTCTTGACAGCCATGTATGTTTTGAGATACTGTCCCTTTCAGGCATACCCGTTGCTAAACAAGCGGTCACCAATGAAATTAAAGACGCTTTGGCAATCGCTGACAATTTTGGATATCCATTGGCACTGAAAGTTGAAGGAGTCCTTCACAAATCTGACGTGAACGGGGTTCTCCTCAACATAAGAAATTCTCTTGGGCTGCAAGAAGCTTTTAATCAGCTGATGCTGGTCCCCGGGTCTGAAGGAGTTTTGATCCAAAAAATGCATCGAGGCCTTGAATTGTTTATTGGGGTAACCCATGAAAATGGCCTTGGCCACCTGGTTGTATTTGGACTTGGCGGCATCTTTGTTGAGATCTTCAAAGATGTTAGGTCCGGCCTGGTACCCTTGAGTGAATTTGAGGTCAGGCTCATGATCAGGGAACTACAGGCTTACCCTCTTATCAAAGGAGCAAGAGGAAAAGATGGAATTGATGAAGATAAATTCATTGAACTCATTTTAATAGTCTCAAAGATGGTAGAACAACTGCCTGAAATAGTCGAACTTGATATCAATCCGTTGATGGCCACCAAAGACAGCATTACCGCTGTAGATTGCAGGATTAAGATAGCAAAAAGCAAGGAACATATTAAATCTCTTGAAATGAACTAACACTTCACGCTACCTTTTCTTCCATTGCCTGTTTCAATGAGGCGCATATAGATGATAAATATTCAGAAAACTTGCAAAACGTAAGGTTATTTGCAAATTTAAATGCCACTTCACAGGTCTGCTTTCAATTCACAAAATCTATGCGATAAAGGAACCACAGAACATCTGTATATTTGCGTCATGGAACCGCATCAGATGGAATATAACACGGATCAGGAACCGATGATCATATCGGAGTACGGCAGAACCATTCAAAAAATGGTCAGCTACATGAAAACCGTGGAGGACAAGGAAAAAAGGACCAGGATGGCACATACCATCGTGGCAACGATGCAGAATCTTAATCCTGCAATAGTAGAACAGGACGACTATGAACATACGTTATGGGATCATTTGTTTATGATCGCTGATTATGATCTGGATGTTGAGGCTCCCTTTCCAATGCCAACAAGGGAAGAAGCAACGAAGAAACCGGATCCTGTCCCTTATAAAGATGAGCTCATTAAGTTCAGATTCTATGGCAGAAACCTTCAGACGATCATTGAACAGGCTGCAGATATGGAAGAACAACCAATAAAATCTGCCCTGATAAATTACATAGCATCATTTATGGTCAACTCATCAAGAAACTGGAATGATGAGAACCTTGACAATAACTCTGTTGTACATCACCTGAAAACACTGTCAAAAGGAAAACTGGACCTTAAACCAGAGGATCTTGAGATCCATATTGAGCACAGAGTAAAAAGGAAACCGGTCGGCAAACCGGTAAAGAAGAAAAAGAAAAAAAGATAATTCATGGGTTCATTCAAGATCAAAGGTGGTCATAGATTAAAAGGTGAGATCACTCCACAAGGCGCTAAAAATGAGGCGCTTCAAATTCTTGCCGGAGTACTTCTGACCAATGAGGATGTTGTTGTTGAGAATATACCTAACATCCTTGACGTTAATCGGATGATCCAATTACTTGGAGGCCTTGGCGTTTCTGTTAACCAGCTAAACGAAGACACCTATCGGTTCAATGCCACCAATGTAGATCTGGAATACCTCCACACCGAAGAGTTTAGGAAAAAAGGGGCCAGCCTGAGAGGATCTATTATGATCGTCGGTCCATTAGTGGCAAGATTCGGCAAAGGGTATATCCCAAGCCCTGGAGGTGATAAAATAGGGCGTCGCAGACTGGATACTCATTTCCAGGGGCTCGAGGCACTAGGGGCTAAATTTGAATTTCTACGCGAAGAAAAGTTCTTTAAGGTCACTTCAAACAATGGACTTACAGGAACAAAGATGCTCCTCGATGAAGCATCTGTCACCGGAACCGCCAATATCGTTATGGCAGCCGTTCTTGCAAAAGGCAGAACGGAAATTTACAATGCTGCATGTGAACCATACATACAGCAATTATGCAGGATGCTGAACAGTATGGGGGCAAATATTTCCGGAATAGGATCTAACCTTTTGATTATTGAAGGCGTGGAAAAACTCCATGGCACAACCCACCGCCTTCTCCCGGATATGATCGAGATCGGCAGTTTTATTGCACTTGCAGCAATCACTGCTTCAGAGATCACTATTAAGAATTGTAGCATCAGCGAACTGGGTATTATACCCACCATCTTCAGACGTCTCGGAGTAAAATTCGAATTCAGAGGAGATGATATTTATATTCCTGTGAACGAACACTACGAAATTGAATCATTTATTGATGGTTCGATGATGACCATCTCTGACGCACCATGGCCAGGGCTTACCCCAGACCTTTTGAGTGTGATCCTGGTAATGTGTACACAGGCCAAAGGCAACGTTCTTATACACCAGAAAATGTTTGAAAGCAGGCTGTTCTTTGTTGACAACCTGATTGACATGGGTGCACAGATAATCCTTTGTGACCCGCACAGAGCTTCAGTTATGGGCCTTGACAGGAGAATTGCACTTCGTGGAACACGCATGTCATCTCCGGATATCAGAGCGGGGGTTGCGCTGTTAATTGCTGCACTTTCAGCAGATGGGACCAGCATTATCAACAATATAGAGCAGATCGACAGAGGATATCAGAACATTGAAGGACGTCTAAAAGCAATCGGAGCACACATCGAAAGAATTAACTGATGCGTCAGGGAAGGTGGTATATAATCTTCATTCTGCTGCTGACATCTTTTACAACAGACTATCCAAAAATGCCCGAAGTTGGCGAAACTGCACCTGACTTCTCGATAAGGTCGGTTTCCGGTGATACTTTGAAACTTTCTTCTTACCTGGGCAATTATATCTTCTTGGACTTCTGGGCCTCCTGGTGCGCTCCCTGCAGGGCCAAACATCAGAAGTTAAAAGTGGTATATGATTCTTTAAATGGAAAATTGATGAACGACAGTTCCCAATTCATTATAATAAGCCTCTCACTTGACACTGACAGCCTGATGTGGGTAAACGGGATAAAACGGGAGAAACTGATATGGCCGGATCATGGATGCGATCTCCAACGATGGAAAAGCCCGGTAGTTAAGAAATTTGGTATCAGTTACCTGCCGTATAACTTCCTTATCGACCCTGAAGGCAAAATAATCGACAAAGGAATGTCAGCCGACGAAATTGAAAAAGGATGCCTTGCACTGCTTGAAATTACCGGGCCACGGTAAATGATCATTAAATCATCCAATCATTAAATCATTCCATCATTCAATCATTC
>DJML01000076.1 GCA_002436505.1 Bacteroidetes bacterium UBA6491
TGTACAGGTTCTAGAACTCCTCCGATGCCCACACCGCCACTCAGATGTACATTTTGTCCTATCTGAGCACAACTACCTACCGTAGCCCAGGTGTCAACCATCGTCCCTGCGTCTACATAGGCGCCAATATTTACATATGAAGGCATGAGGATCACTCCGGGGGCTATGAAGGAGCCATAACGTGCGACAGCATGAGGGACGACTCTTACTCCAAGTTCTGCATAGTTGGTTTTAAGAGCCATTTTATCATGAAATTCAAACGGACCGACTTCAATTCGTTCCATTTTTTGAATCGGGAAATAGAGAATAACAGCCTTCTTTACCCAATCGTTAACTTTCCATCCTTCATCAAAAGGTTCAGCTGTTCTTAGATTTCCTTTGTCAACCAGCTCAATGACCTCTCTGATGGCATCTTCTGTCTTCTTTTCTTTGAGCAAACTCCGGTTATCCCAGGCTGATTCTACTATTGTTTGCAAATTTTCCATTAGGCTTTCTTTTTCTCAAGTACTTTCTCAACGGCAAGTACAATGTCTTCTGGTGCAAGTTTGTATTTGATCAGGAGGTCCTCAGGTTTACCACTCTCTCCGAATCGGTCATCGACGGCGATCATTTCCATGGGACTCGGGTGGTTTCTGGCTAGAACACTGCTCACACTTTCCCCTAAACCTCCGTTTCGCTGGTGTTCTTCTGCCGTAACTATCGCGCCTGTTTTCATAACAGATCTGATAATTGCTCTTTCATCAAGTGGCTTAATGGTGTGGATATTTATCAGTTCAACACTGATACCTTTTTCTGCAAGCCTTTTAGCGGCTACCACAGAGTTCCAAACCAAATGACCGGTGCACACAATCGTGACATCTGTACCTTGTTGCATGATCCATGCTTTACCGATCTCAAATTTCTGATCAGGGTCTGTGAATACAGGCCATTTTGGTCTTCCGAACCTTAAATAGACTGGTCCTTCATGTTCAGCGATAGCAATAGTAGCTGCTTTGGTCTGATTATAGTCGCAAGGGTTTATCACTGTCATGTTAGGGAGCATCTTCATCATACCAATGTCCTCCAGGATCTGATGTGTGGCGCCATCTTCACCAAGGGTAAGTCCGGCATGGGATGCACATATTTTAACATTTTTCTCAGAATAAGCGATTGATTGCCTTATCTGATCGTATACACGACCTGTTGAAAAATTAGCGAACGTTCCTGTGAAAGGGATCTTTCCTCCTGTTGCAAGTCCGGCTGCAAGGCCCATCATGTTTGCTTCTGCGATCCCGACCTGTATGAACCTCTCCGGAAATTCTTTTTTAAAGGCATCCATTTTTAAGGAACCCGTCAGATCGGCGCAAAGGGCGACTATCTCAGGATTCTTTCTGCCAAGCTCAAGCAGTCCGGCACCAAATCCGGAACGTGTATCTTTTTTTTCTGTGTACGTAAATTCGCTCATATTAAAGTTTAATATAGGTCACCTGACCAGATCTTATTATGAATTCTTTGGAAATGGAGTTTGCCGTGTTGTTCTCGGTGAAGGACCTGATCACAACGGTATATGTACCCGGTTGCATAACAACAGGCTTGTTGGTGGTCGAGAATTCCACACTGGCGATCCATTCAAAAGCACCGCCGTGCCAGCGATATAGGTCACCAATATAGCCGTTGGTTGCTTTAACACTTAGCTGTCCGGGTTGATTGATCTCAATCGTCGTGGTTGTGGACTGGTCTATCCTGACATCTTCCTGCAACATTCTGGGGAGACAGAGGATTTCTACATCGTAAGTGCCAACGATATATTTCTCTGCTGTATTGAATTCCTGAACATGGATCACCTTATCTGAATTTTTTTCCCGGATCAGCGCATTCAGCCTTATATAACCGCTTCGCCCATCTACTTTAAACTCTAATGAACCCTGAGGCGCATCAATGGCTATGATATTGTGTCGCCCGGGAACAAGTTTTACGTTCTTTTTTTCTACAGGGGGGATGGTATGAACAACAATATCATAATTCAGGGAAGGATCGAGGTACATGGTATCAGGTATTCCTCTTGCATTCATGGTATGCACCACATTGGATTCAAATTTGAGCGATCCTGCCCGGTAAAAGGTCATATTTATATCAGTCTCTGTCGGTCTTCCGAACTTGTCAAGTAAATTGACCTGGGCTGTAGTATTGTCGAGAGCCTGTGAAACGACAATGCCAAGTACATCTTCGAAAGCCTTTGCTGAATTGGCCTCAAAATATTTCCCAACGCATTCGAATTGAGATCTGAATTTGTAATTAACACCCACGCCGATGATAAATGGTTTTAAGATAACTCCTTGTTTTTGAAGCGTCTGCGAAACCGCGCAAGGATCTCCATCGCACTCTTCTATTCCATCGGTGATTAGAATAATGATGTTCCTGGCTTTTTCGTCTTCCGGGAAATCATACGCGGCCTGTTGCAGCGAATATGCGATCAGGGTTGTCCCTTTGGGCCTGACCTGTGATATTTTAGATTTAATAAGAGGCAGGTTGTCTTTTGAGAAAGGAACTTCAAGTTTGGTGTCCTTGCAATTGTATTTTTCTCTTACACTTTGATGGCCAAATACACGAAGTGCAATTTCAACATGATCCAGATTGTTAAGGCTGTCGCACATTTTTGTGAGCAGTTGCTTGGCAAGCTTCATCCTCGTTGAATTATCCATGGTACTGTACATACTGTTGGACGCATCAAGAACGAATAAAATACGGGTTATTTTTCCTTGAGACTGTGCATAAAGAGGCAGCGCACAAATTAATGTGATCAGTAATACAAGTCTGTTCAGAAAGCCTTTCATACTATTATAACCTGTTTAGGATATATCATATTGTTTCCAAAAGCGGGTAGTCACCGAGTGTCTCCTTATTTTGCGCAAGGGCGGATCTCAGTTGTTCGTCGTTTGGAGCAATGCCGTGCCACTCATGTGACCCCATCATGAAGTCAACGCCATGGCCCATTTCAGTGGTCATTATTAATACAATGGGTTTACCGTTCCCTAACTTAGATTTGGCCTTATTCATCGTGTCCAGTACATCCTGGATATTGTTGCCATTCATTTCAAGAACCTCCCAGCCAAAAACCTTGAATTTGTCGGTTAGGTCATTGAATCCCATAATATCAACGGTTGAACCATCGATCTGTTGCTGGTTAAAATCAACGGTCACGATCAGGTTATCTATTTTGTTGTGAGCAGCGAACATTATTGCCTCCCAGTTCTGGCCTTCTTCGAGCTCCCCATCCCCCAACAAAGCATAAACTATTTTATCATCATTATTTAGCTTCTTAGATAATGCCAAGCCTGCTGCTACAGATAGCCCCTGTCCAAGGGAACCGCTCGCAACCCTGATCCCGGGCAATCCTTCCTCTGTGGCAGGGTGTCCCTGCAATCTTGAATTAATTTTTCTGAAAGTATTTAGCTCCGCAACCTCAAAAATTCCTGCCCTCGCCATCGTTGAATAAAATACCGGGGATACGTGTCCATTGGACAGAATGAAGACGTCTTCACCAATGCCATCCATCCTGAAATCCGATGGATCATAATCCATGATATTGAAATATAGCGCTGTAAAGAATTCTGCACAGCCTAAGGACCCTCCTGGGTGACCTGATTGGGCTGCGTGGACCATTCGGACGATGTCTCTCCTGATCTGTGTGGTAATATCCTGTAATTCCTGGATTGTCTTCATGTTGTGGATAAAGTTACAAAAATGACGTTTTAATTGATTATTACGGTTATTTGTGGATAGTATTTGGAAAAGTCTTGAGTCAGCATAACATTGATATAAAAGTGAATCCGGACCACATTGATGATGAATCTGTGGTACGTGGTTTAGCGGCTAAAAGTTTAAGGATCAAACCTGAAAGAATAACCGGGATCCGTATTGAACGAAGGTCTATTGACGCCAGAAAACAAGCTGTATATCAGCTTCGATTAAAGGTATACGTAGAGGAGGATTTCATTCCTGACGCATTGCCGGATGTCCATTTTAAACCCGTTGGAGAAAGAACTGTAATTGTGGTAGGTGCCGGCCCCGCGGGGTTGTTTGCCTCCTTACGTTTACTTGAGAATGGTATTAGGCCTGTAATAATTGAACGGGGCAAGACGGTGAAAGAAAGGAGAAGGGATCTGGCCCTGATATTTAAGGAGAGAATAGTAGACCCTGAAAGTAATTATTGCTTTGGAGAAGGTGGAGCCGGGACATATTCCGATGGCAAGTTGTACACAAGGAGTAAAAAAAGGGGAGATGTTCGTTCGGTGCTTGAAACCTTCGTTCGTCATGGAGCGTCAGGCGATATTCTGATAGATGCACATCCTCATATCGGAACAAATAAATTGCCGGGAATCATAGAGCGTATTCGCGAAACCATTATTAAAAATGGGGGAGAAGTACACTTCGAAACACGAATGGAAGAGTTGATGATTGCATCTGGCCAGGTAAATGGGGTGAAAACTAACAAAGGATCCTTCAAAGGAGATGCAGTGATCCTGGCAACCGGACATTCTGCACGCGATGTTTTTGAGATGCTTGAAGCTCAGGGCATTCGTATTTATGAAAAACCTTTTGCCCTGGGCGTTCGTATAGAACATTCACAAGAACTCATCGATTCTATTCAGTATAAAATGAAACCTAGGCATAAGAATTTACCTCCCTCTTCTTACCGGCTTGTCACTCAGGCGGATGGAAGGGGCGTGTTCTCATTTTGTATGTGCCCCGGCGGGATCATAGCACCGTCAATGACAGGCAGTAACGAGATCGTTGTCAACGGGTGGTCGCCATCAAAACGGGGAGGTAAATTTGCCAACAGTGGATTTGTGGTGGAAGTAAGAAAAGAAGACTGGGACAATGTCGATGCCCCGGTCGGTCTGCGTGCCATGAAATTCCAGGCAGAAGTAGAAAGGAATGCTTTTATCGCAGGCAAGGGCAATCTGCACGCTCCTGCACAACGTTTGATCGATTTTGTTAACAGAAATGTATCAAAAGACCTGCCAGACACTTCATACATCCCAGGGGTAACCACAGCCAATATGGACGATGTTCTGCCGGGATTCATTGCGGGGAGAATACGCACAGGGTTAAAATATTTTGGAAAAAGGATGAAAGGTTTTCTCGGACAGGATGCAATTATGGTTGGTGTCGAAAGCCGGACGTCGTCTCCTGTTTCTGTGCCACGCGATAAAGAGACGCTTCAGCATCCGGATGTTATCGGATTATTCCCATGTGGTGAAGGAGCAGGGTACGCCGGTGGGATCGTATCAGCAGCCCTGGATGGATATGCATGCGCTGAAATGGCTGTGTTACTGAAGAGTAACAGATAGTGCTTTCAGGTCTTCAGATTTGAAAGAAATGTGTTCCTGAAGGGTGGTGGCCAGTGATTTACCGACATAATCTGCACCGATCGGAAAAAGTTTATGATCTCTGTTCGCAAGTATAGCTGTCCTCAGCTGAGCCGGCTTATGGGACATAACAGCGGCCGCTGCTTCCATTAATGTTCTTCCGGAGTTTAATACGTCGTCAATCAGAACAACAGACCTCCCCTGTATTTCTCCTGAAACCTCAAAACCATCAGGGCCGGGATCTACAATGCCCCTTACTATCTTCAGGTCTGCTATTTGCTTTAATTCATTTTCAATCAATTGCGTGACGACCAGACCTCTGTTTGGAATCCCTATCAGGATAACGGAAGATTCATCGCAATTGTCCTCATAGATCTGCCATGCGATTCTCTTTATTCGCTCAATGATCTGCTCGTGTGTAAGAATTAATGTTTCCTGTTCCATAATCAGGTAGCAACGTCTATTTCCCGGGAAATTCTGATAAGATCCCTGTGGATTGCCAAACTTTGTTCAATTAACGAAAATTCTCCGGAATTTCTGATTACATAATCCGCTTTCTCCAATCTTTCCCTGTCGCTGACCTGGTTTTTCATTCTTTTCAGTACTTCCTCTCTTTTCATGTGGTCCCTTTTCATTATTCTTTCGATCCGCATGTCAATAGGACTGGTTACGACGATGATCCTGTCCAGCTGTTTATAGCTTTCGGTCTCGAACATCAGGGCTGCTTCTTTGATAGAATAAGGATAACCGTCATAAGCACACCTTTTAACCCAGATCTGATAATCTTCCAGTACAGCAGGATGAACAATGTGATTTAAAGCTGAGAGTAGTTTTTGATTGTTAAAGACAATCTTGGCCAGATAATGGCGGTCCAGTTTACCATTTTTATCATAGGTATCCCAACCAAATGCCTGCCGTATCTTCTTTTTCAGGACAGGGTCAGAGTTCATAAGTTTTTTGGCCCTCTGATCGGCATAATAAACCGG
>DJML01000072.1 GCA_002436505.1 Bacteroidetes bacterium UBA6491
TTACAGCGGACCATTCACCCTGACCGCTAATCCAGCGGGCGGAACATGGCAGGGAAAAGGAGTGGACACGATCAATGCAGGGCGTTATGTTCCTTTACAGGCAGGCGCAGGTCTGGATACCGTTGTTTATTCAATTAACGGATGCATGGATACGGTTTTGATATTTGTGCGCTACGTATGGGCCGGATATGATAACGCGTCCTGTCCGGGAAACGGACCATTTTATGTGAACGGACAGTCACCGGCGGGTGGATTTTGGACTGGATCATACATTGACAGCAATGGTTTGTTCTCTCCACCGGATACAGGTTCTTTCAGAGTAACATACAACTGGAACGGATGCTCGCACAGCAAGAACGTAAATATTTATCCTATTTCAGTCCCGATGTTTGATACTTTCTGCCTGTCTGATCCGGTACAGGTCCTTCCGTTTACCCCTTTTGGGGGACGATGGTATGGCAGGGGCATAGTGAACTCGGTTTATGGATATTTTAACCCGCTGGTAGCGGGGGCCGGAGATCATTTGCTGCAATACTGGATTAACGGATGCAGAGATACAATGTATGTTCATGTGATCAGCATCGATGCACGCTATAACGAAATTTCATGCCCGGATGAAGGTCCCATAATCATTGTTCCGGCAATTCCATCCGGAGGCTACTGGACCGGAGTGGGAATAACTGATTCATTGACCGGTGAATACGACGCATCTTTTGTGTATGGATTGAACAGATTGACATACAATGATACCCTGAGGTACCACCTGAACGGATGTGTCGATTTCAAAATAATGTATGTGCGACCGACAAGGATATACAAGGATACCCTGAAGTTCTGCATTGAGGATAATCCGATTTACCTGGACTGGTGGTCAGTACAAAGCACCCCCGGAGGAGGCCGCTGGACAGGTCCGGGCACGAGCGGGTATTATTTTTATCCGGCAATCGCGGGATACGGGACGCACACTATATACTACGATGCTAATGGATGTGGCGACAGCATCGTGATGGTGATCTATCCTGAAAGCATTATACAGTCTGACACGGATTTCTGTATAACGGACCCGACCTTCAACTTATATAATGAACAGGGAACAGGTTATTGGAGCGGACCGGGAATAATTGACCAGGCCAACGGTTCATTCAGGCCGGCATCTGCGGGAATAGGGGCTCACACAGTTTTCTATTACTCGGAATACGGTTGTAAAGATTCGATCACCGTTACAGTGTATGGACTTCCTGTGGTTACGATCGATCCTCTCGATCCTTTTTATTGCTTGAAAGACAGCATGTTCCTGCTTACAGCAAATCCTGCCGGTGGAACATGGATGGGGCCGGGAATTGCCGGGAACCAGTTCAATCCACGGAACGCAGGAAGCGGGAATCACCAGTTATTTTACACCTATGGGCGTACAGGCTGCTCTACTACTGAATCAGTGACCGCGAGGGTGAATGATACGCTGCGCGTAAATGCTTTAGCAGATAAGGATACGATATGCGAAGGCGAGGATGTTATTCTAAGCGCATCCGGTAACGGAGGGGTAGCCGCAGGCTACTATTTCAGCTGGAGTTCAGGAGAAAGCAATACCACCACACTTATTAAAAGTCCTTCAGCAAGTACACGATATATAGTAAGACTTGCAGACGGGTGTTCCGACCCCGCTTTTGATACTTTAAATATTCTGGTAAACCCAAAGGTTGAAGTAGGATTGACAACAAGTCCCATCAAATGTTATGGGGAACTTGGTTTTGCGCTCGTGACACCTTCAACACCTGATCCGTACCTGATAGAATGGCAAACAGCTCCAGTAAGAAGGAACGCAAGAATAGATGCATTCGTCAATGCTCGATATTACGTGACCGTAATAAATCAGCGAACAGGGTGCCGTTTGGATACCTCTGTTGTTATTCCCGGTTACAATAAGATACAGGCAGATTTCAGAACAAGCCCCGGTGGGGTGAACTGCCTTAACCCATTTGATCCGATTCTCTATGTGATCAATCAAAGTGTGGGAGGGATTTCAGGATACTGGGATTTTGGAGATGGTACAAGAATTCCTTACGATAAGGACATCAATCCGACATATAAATACCAGCCGGATACGAATATTTATAACATAACACTTTGGATCGAAAACGAAGGTGGCTGCTCAGATTCAGCTGTAGTCCCCGTTTGCGTGGATGATAAGGTGTATGTGTTTGTCCCTAATGCTTTTTCTCCTGATGGTGACGGTATCAATGATCATTACTCGATACTCGCAGCAAATGTTACCGAGATTAATGTGCAGATTTATAACCGGTGGGGAGAAAGGGTGTTCGAGTCGGATCAGACCGATTTTTCCTGGGATGGAACTTACCAGGGCGAAATAGTGATGGACGGGTTGTATAAATACATAGTTAAGTACAAGGGAAAAAAAACCACCTGGAAACTTGAACATGGTGTGTTAAGCATACTCAGATAATCTAACAGATCAATTGTTCCGGCACTGCGCTTACAAAGTGAAAACTTTTAACGTATTAAGTCAAGTAGAATGTAGGATAAATAACGGACAATTTTTCTGATGTATTAATCGAATATCACTCTGTAAAATATTGATTTATAGTGCTTTAATCGAGGGTGTGAGGGTTGGGTCCGACGGGTGTAAATTCAGTGTATCACGAGTGAGGTTGAGGTGTTAAAACATTCTGCACTGGCTTATCAGAATAGAATATTGAAAGAAGCATAATGGCAGGCGGTCAAATACCATGAAAAAGGAGGTTATTTTTTTTTAAGCTGCATTGTTATTTTCCAATGTAAATGATACCTTTGCAGCCCTTTTTTAGGAAAATTATAAACAAAAAGCAGTGGATACCTTATCATACAAGACAGTTTCTGCGAATGCTTCAACGGTAAACAAAAAGTGGTTTGTAGTTGATGCAGAAGGAAAAACATTAGGCAGATTTGCTTCAGAGATCGCGAAAGTGATCCGAGGCAAGAACAAGCCGGATTTCACACCACACGTAGACTGTGGTGACAACGTTATCGTCCTTAACGCAGACAAGATAGAGCTTAAGGCAGGCAAGATGGACAAGAAAGTATATATTTCGCACTCCGGTTACCCGGGTGGTCAGAAAGAGGTACTTGCGAAGGACCTGATGAAAAAGAAGCCTGAAGCAATGATAGAAAAAGCGGTAAAAGGCATGTTGCCAAAAAATCGCCTTGGCAGAAAAATATTTAATAATTTGTTTGTGTACGTAGGGTCAGAGCACCCACATGCTGCGCAAAAACCTGAAACACTTGACATTTAAAATGGAAGTAATCAATACATCAGGAAGGAGAAAGACGTCTGTAGCTCGAATCTACATGACCCCGGGTTCAGGTACAATTACCGTGAACAAGAAAGGCGTGGAAGAGTTCTTCCCAACACTTTCCCTTCAATACAAAGTTCGGCAGCCACTTGAATTGTGTGAAGTTGGCGGTACGTATGATATTAAAGCAGTTTTGAGCGGTGGTGGCACTACCGGTCAGGCTGAAGCTCTTCGTCTGGCAATTGCTAAAGCATTGTTGAAAGTAGATGAAGAACAATACCGTCCGATCCTTAGGAAAGAAGGTTTGCTTACAAGAGACAACAGAATGGTTGAACGTAAGAAACCAGGACAGAAGAAAGCAAGAAAGAAATTCCAATTCAGTAAACGTTAAGATTCGATATGTCAAAAATTACCACACAAGAATTATTGGATGCAGGTGTTCACTTTGGTCACCTTACACGAAAGTGGGATCCTAAAATGGCTCCGTTCATTTTCATGGAACAGAATGGTATCCATGTGATCGATCTTAACAAGACCATAGCCAAACTGGAAGATGCGCAGGCAGCTGTAAAGAACATCGTCAGAACAGGTCGTAAAGTGCTTTTTGTTGCAACTAAGAAACAAGCGAAGGAAATAGTACGCGAAGAAGCAGAACGCGTGAATATGCCTTTTGTTGTAGAACGTTGGTTAGGTGGAATGCTTACTAATTTTGGAACGGTAAGAAAGTCGATCAAAAAGATGCAGACCATCGAGAAGATGTCTACCGACGGTACATATGACCACATGAACAAGAAAGAAAGATTGATGAAGGATCGTGAAAAAACGAAACTTCATAGACTTCTTGGTGGTATTGAAGACCTGAACCGTCTTCCTGCCGCTTTGTTTATAGTGGACGTGCGTCGTGAGCACATCGCAGTGGCTGAAGCACAGAAATTGAACATACCGATCTTCGCTATCTGTGATACTAACTCAGATCCAACGAAAGTGGATTTCCCTATCCCGGGAAATGATGATGCAACCAAGTCTATCAGCCTGCTTACACAAGCAATGGCTGACGCTATTGCTGAAGGCCTTGCTCAACGTAAAAAAGCAAAAGACGAAGCAAAACAGAAGGCTGAAGATGAAAAACCAGCTGAAACTGAAAGTGCAGGTAGCAACTAAGCTGACCTTTAATAAGAGTTTAAACAATTTAAGATTCATAAAATGACAATTACGGCATCTGCAGTAAATGAATTAAGAAAAATTACCGGCGCAGGTATGATGGACTGCAAAAAAGCATTGCAGGAATCAGGGGGCGACATGGAAAAAGCAATTGATTTCCTTCGTAAAAGCGGACAAAAAGTTTCTGCCAAAAGAGCGGATCGTGACGCTACCGAGGGTGCAGTGATCGCACTGTCTTCTGATGACAAGAAATCAGGTGTTGTTATTCGCCTGAGCTGTGAGACTGATTTTGTAGCAAAGAACGAAGATTTCGTAAGCCTTGCAACAGCAATTGCAACCTTGGCTCTTAATAAAAAGCCTGCCACTATCGACGAGTTGAAAGCTCTTGACTTTAACGGTACTTCTCTTGGAGAAAGGTTAATTGAGGAGGTTGGTAAGATCGGAGAAAAGATCGATGTTACTAAATATGAATTGGTCGAAGGTGCATGTGTTGTGAATTATATCCATGCCGGAAATAGAATTGGCGTGCTTGTGAATCTTTCTAAACCTGCCGATTCTTCTGTTGAAGAAGCTGGTAAAGATGTTGCAATGCAGATCGCAGCAATGAATCCGGTTGCCGTTAATGAAAGCGAAGTTCCTGAAGATGTAAAGGCCAGAGAGCTGGAAATCGGACGTGAACAAGCTCTTGCAGAAGGAAAACCAGAGCAGATAGTTGATAAGATCGCTCAGGGGAAACTGCAGAAGTTCTATAAAGAAAACACACTATTGGCTCAACCTTTTGTGAAAGACAATAGCAGATCTATCGCTCAAATGTTAAATGATGTCTCTAACGGTTTGACCGTGATTTCATTTAGCCGCGTAGCACTTGGATAAAATATTAAACATTAATCATGAAGGGAGGAACAAAGTTCCTCCCTTTTTTTTTGCTCCGGCATAACTTGTATGGAATGATTATGCATTGTTTAAGAGTATTTATCTGATATTTGCCAAAACACGTATCATTAACAGCGATCATATGAGATATAAAAGAATACTTCTGAAACTTAGCGGTGAAGCTTTAATGGGCAAACAGAACTATGGCATTGATGCCGAAGTTCTGGATGAGTATGCAAAAGAGATTCACGATGTGGTCCGATCTGGTGTTGAGGTTTCTGTTGTTATCGGTGGCGGAAATATTTTCAGAGGTGTTCAGGGTGTAGCGGCGGGTATGAGTGATCGTGTTCAGGGCGATTATATGGGACTGCTTGCGACTGTTATCAATGCAATGGCTTTGCAAAGTGCATTGGAAAATATTGGTGTTGACACCCGTTTGCAGTCGGCCATTAAAATGGAGCAGATATGTGAACCATTTATTAGAAGAAGAGCTATGCGACATCTTGAAAAAGGCAGGGTGGTCATCTTTGGTGCCGGTACGGGCAATCCATATTTTACTACAGATACCGCTGCTTCTTTACGGGCCGTTGAAATTGAAGCGGACGTGATAATGAAAGGAACACGTGTTGATGGCATTTATTCTTCTGATCCGGAAAAGGATGCAGATGCAATGAAATTTGACAATATCAGTTTTTCTGAAGTCTATAGCAAAGGACTGAATGTTATGGATCTAACGGCCATTACTCTTTGCCAGGAAAATAATTTACCGATCGTTGTGTTCAACATGAATGAACGTGGTAATCTGCTACGATTGGTACAAGGAGAACAAGTTGGCACACTGGTGAGCCAGTAAATAACTTGGGGCCTGCCGTGCCGATCTCTTTCTTTATCGTATCAAGGTAAATGTACCTGAATACTTGTAAGCCTTATCATTTTTACCTGTTACTTCCAGGTAGTAAGCATACACATCGGATTGCGCTTCCGCTCCTTTGTATGTTCCATCCCATTTAGCTTCAGGGTCTTCTGATTCCCAGAGCAACTCACCCCAACGGTTGAAAACGAATAAATGGTACGATTTTACACCGTCGTTCGTATAAGCCCTGAAACCTTCATTTTCGCCAGGACCTGATTCATTAGGAGTGAATGCATTAGGAATATAGATCAGTATATCCGGTCCTACGATAACAGGTTTTGTTATAGTGCCGGAGCATCCGTGAACAGTCTCTACATAAAGGTTCACGTAGTATGTTGCTGTATCGGTGCCGTAATACCAAACCGGATTTTCTTTGCCGGATGTGTCATCCTGTGTGTTTGGGTCTCCAAAATCCCAGCGATATGTCACAATGGATGCGCCAAGTACATTAGTAACTTTAGACGCGTTATTGAATGTGAATCTTGGGAACGCAGCGGTGGCAATGTTATTCGGATCCGGAAGGAAAT
>DJML01000095.1 GCA_002436505.1 Bacteroidetes bacterium UBA6491
GGAACCTCCATGTTCCCCATGTCCCAGGTGATCATGATGAGCACCGATAACCACTGTATTCTCAGCACCATTGTCCATGAATCCGATCACGTTGTGTCCCTGGTCCTCATCGACATGAATTTTTACGTTCAACTCAACGTTCCACTGATCCGGTAATTCCTTTTTCCAGTCAAGGTACACAACCGGAACCCCTGTGGGTTTCATCTTCGTGGACAGATCACCGGTTGGTGGTTCAACACCGTCGTTGGCTCTGATAAAAATAACTGCTTTGGCTCCTCTGCTTATGGCTTCATCTGCCCTTATCTGAATTCCGTGCCACGCACTGAATTTACTGTGCGGGTGAATACCGTCAGGACTACCAAGATCAATGATCACGGCTTTGCCATTCACGTCCACCGATTCATAGTCATTTCGCCCCAGGTCCTCGGATGCGATCCCAAAGCCGGCATAAACTGCCTCACCGTTATACGACCCTTCATTTGCTGAATACGATACCGGATAAAAGGAGCTGAACAATTTCTGATCGGCCCCATTAATCTTTAGTGCAGATTTGTCGTCTGCTATTCTCAGGGTCGTGATATTGAATACCTGATAATATCCAGTTTCACCTTTGGGTACCAATCCATACTTCTCGAACATAGAAGCGATGTACTCAGCGGACAATTGTTCGCCTGCAGAACCTGTGGATCTTCCCTCAAGGCGTTCCGAAGCCAGGTAATTGATGTGGTTCTCGATGTTCCGGTATGTTTTTTTCTCGCCAAATTTGAGGCGTTGCGCAGAGGCAATGGATACAAAGAGCATGAGTACGGTTATGAAAGTTGTCTTCTTCATTAGATTAAACCTATTGTAAAGCGAATGATCAAAATTATTATAAGTGCTGCAAAGATAATCCTCAGCACTCTTGAATTCCAGCGTTGTGCAGCTTTAACCCCAAAAGTTGAGAATATTATTATCCCGACAGCAATCGGGAACAAGGCTATAAAATTAACATACCCGATCTGAAAAGGCACGTTGTGGCCGGGATCCTGCAACGCATAGATTATAATGTATGGCAGGACCATAATGGGTATGACCCCTATGGAAATCGCACTGGCTTTTTTAATATTCATTTTGGCCACCTCGGTAAGCAGAGGGATCATGGCAATACCACCGCCAAGACCTGTGAGCGCGGAAATCGCACCCGTTATCAATCCGATGATCGGAAGGGTTCTTTTCTTCAGCGGTTTTTCCACCTCGTCTTCTACATCTCTCCTGCGAGTGCTTTTAGCTACTGTAACCAGGAGTATAAGAATGAAGAGCCCTTTGAAATATTCTTCTTTATACCACGATTGGTCAGCGATAAGTTTGGTAAGTATGCTTCCTGCGACTATGGCAGGAAGGGCGATCTTAAGAATAATGGATAAATGGAAATTTCCCAATTTATAATGTTTGATAGAACTGGCTATTCCTGCTACGAGGATGGCTCCGAACGAATTTGCAAGGATCAAACGGACCAGTTCCTCTCCGCCATAATTTTGTCCAAAATAATATTCAAAGACCGGGATAAAAATGATTCCACCACCGACACCGAGTAATCCGGAAAGAAACCCACCAGCAGCACCGAGCAGAAATAAGATCAGTATATCGTAATAGCTCAAGTTCTAATTATTCTGTAAAATCTTATTGTATCTGCCGGAATCTTTTAGAATGGCGAGTGCCTCTTCAATATCCGGGTCGTCATCAAATGAAGTTTCTACCATTGCGCGGTCAAAGTAATACCTTCGGGCGATCTCTGTTTCGAGAATCTCCATGATCTCTTTCATGTGTGTGTTTATATCCATGCTTTTATTGGAGGCAAGTTCACCCTTGAGTGCTTCCATTTGAGCACTTATTGCTTCATAATACTTTTCTTCCTTGCTTATCTCTACCAGCTTATCCAAAGCGTTCTCTGTTTCGGTTGTATACGCATAATCCTTCCCTTCCAGGTAATCAAGGAATGCTTTAAAATCAATTTCGCTAAAGGCATAATCCTTCGGAGGAGCTATAGCATCAACGGTATTCCTGTACGATGTAGCGTAATCAAATATATGATCATTTTGCATTAAAGAAATACTTACGTTGCTATGTTCCAAAGCCTCAACATCAATATCCGGCGTTACACCTTCCCCGTCCATAACAGGTCTCTTGTTAGAGGTAAAGAATGTTTTTTTGAGTGAATCTGCGACAATGACAGCTTTGCCGTTCTCTTTATGAGCATAGTCCAGTTTTTGTATGCATCTGCCGGAAGGAATATAATATTTGGCAGTGGTGATCTTCATTTGAGTGTTATAACTCAGACGTCTTGTGGATTGTACCAACCCCTTCCCGAATGATTTTCTTCCGACCAGTATCCCTCTGTCCAGGTCTTGAATGGAACCACTTACAATTTCTGAAGCGGACGCAGACCCTCCGTCGATGAGTACAACAAGCGGGATATCCGTATCAACCGGAGGATTCAATGTTTTATACGTCCTGTTGTCCTCCTTTTCTCTGCCTCTCGTTTCAACGATCTTAGTTCCTTTAGGGACAAATACGTTGACGATGTTTACCGCCTCATGCAGCAATCCACCTCCATTTCCACGAAGATCAAGGATCACCTTTTCCATCCCCTGCCTTTTGAGATCTTCCACGGCTTCTTTTACCTCTTTTCCTGCATCAGGAGTAAACCCGGTCAATTTGACCAGCCCTGTTTTATCATCGATCATACCGTAGTACGGGACATTCTTGACTTTTATCTGAGCCCTTTCAAACGTTTTATCCATATCACCGATCCCTGGCCGCCTGATCCTTAACGTTACTTTGGTTCCGGCTTCTCCTTTTAACAGATCTGTGAGGTCAGAGCTATTCAGCCCTTTAGCAGATTTCCCATCTACCTCAAGAATAAGATCCCCAACTCTTATGTCCGCTTTTTGTGCAGGGAAACCCTCATATGGCCTTTGAATAACCACATAGTCGCCTTTTGTTCTCACGGTCGCCCCAATACCGCCGTATGAACCCGTTACCTGAAACCTGTAATCCTCGGCCTGAGCTTCTGAGTAAAAGTTGGTGTATGGGTCGAGGGAATAAAGCATCCCGTCAACAGCCTTTCTTATTAGCTCGCCGGGTTTCACTTCATCAACATATGATTCGTTGACCTCTTTATATACCGTAACAAAAATGTCAAGGTTCTTTGAAATTTCGAAATAATCATCAGCTGCCTTGAAAGCACTTGCTGATAATCCCAGGAGGATAATAAAAAGATATAATGTTCGTCGTTTCATAAACAAAGCGTTATTACAAATTTAACGAAGTACTTATGGCTTTGGTACTAGAAATAGTTTAAGGTTTACATTTCCACGACATATACTGGTATATAGTTTTACCTGAATAAATTGAAATGCTTTGTTATATATCTTCCTATTAATATTAAAACTGTGATTGTCAGCATCTTGATAACGTTTTATTAAAATTCGACTAAACAAGGACACGCATGAATGTACTCACATCCCCCGTTCCTGTAAGTAATAACATTATCAATAAGAAATTGATTTGTAACAATTGTCACAATCAGGACACTTCTCTGTTTCGTCAGATCATGGCACCGGATCATGGCCATGGCTCCCCCACGGGTGGCATTTGGAAATTCTCCTGATCGTTAGCCATCCCCCTTTAAAGGGTCCATATTTCGCAATTGCCTGCATTCCATATTCAGAGCACGAAGGTGTAAACCGGCAACTGTTAGGAAGGAACGGAGAGATCAATAACTGGTACAGTCTGATCAACAACAGCAGTATAAAACTAATGAATTTTAGAAATCCTTTTACAAGTATCATTGATCAAAGAAATTAGTGATTTATGGATATCCTTATACGAGGCAATTTCATCCCCAATATAAACGATCGCAACATTCAGGCTTGCATTTTCAGGCAGAACATCGTAAAGCAACTGTTTGTTCAGACGAAGTGATTCTTTAATTCTTCTTTTGATAAGATTTCTGCGCACTGCGCTTTTGATCTTGCGCTTTGGCACGCTGATAAGCGAACGAACAGGGCCGGATTCATTCCGGATCTTGACCAGCATTAACAGAGGGAAAAGATTTAATCGAAAATCAGGACTCTTAAAAATCTGATCAATCTCTTTCCTGAGAGATAGACTCTCCTCTTTGGAAAATGTAAATCGTTCGTTTGAAATCATGGCCGGTCGGAGGCCTGAGCGACCTAGCGCTTGTGACGGGACTCGTCAGAAACGCTAAGCTTTTTACGGCCTTTAGCGCGTCTTGCAGCCAACACCTTTCGTCCGTTCTTCGTACTCATACGTTCGCGGAAACCGTGCTTGTTCTTTCTCTTTCTATTTGAAGGCTGGTACGTTCTTTTCATTGCCCTTGTTTTTAAAGGACTGCAAAAATAGTATGAAATGATAAAAATACAAACACAACTGCAAGACTATTTTTTTAAAATAATTACCCCAGTCTGTTTTTGGCAGCGACTATCACAGCAATTTATCTTTGACGCACCAAATCTATAATGAAAACGTATTGTATATATTGCAGCAAGGCCCTTTCCGGAAGATCCGATAAAAAATTCTGTGACGTGCACTGCAAAAATGCATACAATAACAACAGAATAAAAGAACAACATTCCTATTTGCGAAGAATGAATAAACAGGTGATGTGCAATTTTTTTATCCTGAAGGAATTGTACGAAAATAAATATGTTCACGTGCACAGAAATGTACTTAAAACAAAAGGTTTTTATTTTGAAAGATGCACGGAGATCAGGATCCTGGATGATGCAGGCATCGTGTATTATTGTTTCGGTTTGGGCATTAAGCCGTTGGAAAATGATTACTTTGCACTTACGACAATAGATTGACAAATAGCATATATACCTATGATCCTTCAAACGGTGTTTAAACTTTCAAACAATGAGATCAGCTTAACAGAATTGATCATTGCTGGTGGGATCGCCGTATTTTCAGTATTAGCTCTTCTTTACATTAGGAGGCTTCTTCAGGTACTTAACAGCAAGGACACGATCAATATCAATCAAAGAAAATTTCTGTTCAGCCTGGCGGCCTGGAGTATTTTGTTTGTTTCAGTATTACTGATTCTCTATACGATCAACATCAGGCTTCAAAGCTTCTGGCTAAATGTTGCAGATTTTCTTGATTACAGGCTCTTTGGCAAAGGCGAAAGAGAGGTGAAAGTAATGAATCTTGTATTGGCTGTTGCCCTGGTGTTTGGTGCTATTTTGGTCCTGCGCTGGGTAAGACGAATACTAGCAATGGCGAGACACCGTAAAAAACTTACGGTTGGTCAGGAGTTTGCATATCTGCAGGTAACGAAATACTTCGTCATAATTATAGCAGTTGCTTTGATATTGAACACTTTCCATGTTAAGATCACTGCACTGATCCTGGGTTCAACTGCTCTTTTGATCGGGATTGGCCTCGGCTTGCAACAGGTTTTTATTGACTTCATATCCGGTTTCTTCCTTCTAATGGAACATTCGGTAAGAGTTAATGATATCATTGAGATCTCCAATTTTGTCTGTAAGGTGAAAGAAATTGGGGTGCGTACTTCAAAAGTTGTGACGCGGGACGGGATCATTGTTGTTGTGCCTAATTCAAAGATCATTAGTGACTCTGTCATAAACTGGAGCATGAACGGAACCACTACGCGCTTTAATTTAAAGGTCGGAGTAGCGTATGGCAGCGACACCCAAAAAGTGAAAAAGATATTGCTTGATTGTGCCTCCCGGCACCAGGAAGTCACTAAAAACCCTAAACCGATCTGCAGGTTTATCGATTTTGGCGATTCTTCCCTTCAGTTTGAGCTGTTATTCTGGAGTAAAAGCCGTTTCAGGATCGAAGATGTCAAAAGTGATCTGAGATTTATGATCGATACTGAATTCATCAAAAATGACATTCGTATTCCGTTCCCTCAGCACGACATTCATATCCGGTCAGATCTTACCAGGCCTGATTCGAACAAGGACAGGGGATTCTCATTATAATGTTCAGGGATTCACTTCATTGTGACGGTAACAATGTACCATGTGGTCATTGACCATACCAACTGCCTGCATATGCGAATAAATGGTAACCGGACCAAGGAACTTAAATCCTCTTTTCTTAAGATCTTTTGCAAATACTTCAGCTTCCGGAATTTTTACCGGATACTCCCCGTCTGATTCTATTTGATGCCTGATCTGCTTATTGCCAACAAATTGCCATGAGTAATTCGCAAACGAGCCGAATTCTTCCCGGACTTTCAGGAAACATTTTGCATTGTTGACCGCCGCCTCAATCTTAGCCCTGTTTCGAATGATCCCTGCATTCTGCATAAGCGATGCGATCTCCTTCTCCCCAAATTTTGAAACCTTTTCAGGGTCAAAATCAGCGAATGCTTTTCTGTAATTCTCGCGTTTGTTAAGTACGGTGCGCCATGACAAGCCGGCCTGGGCGCTCTCAAGAACTAAAAATTCAAATAGTACTTTGTCGTCCTTTACCACAGAGCCCCATTCATTGTCATGGTAATCCATCATCAATTGGTCACTGTTTGCCCAATCGCAGCGAGGTTTATCTTTCGAACCACTCATATTCATCAAATGTGAAGTTTCTTTCTGACCGATTTTGTTAATGCGTCCTTGTGAACCATTACATTCAGCGTTTTAAAGCGGACATAGGACTCAGATGCGTAGATATAACCTTTACTGTCGTTGCTGGTCCCCCAGCTATTCTTTACCTTGTAGTAACGTGTTCCGTTCTGGTCCTCAACAACACCTGTAATGTGCATTCCGTGGTCATCGGTGGTCGCGTAATTATCGTATCCTTCCTGTCTCATTTCCTGGCTAATTTCCTTTTCTGAATCAGGGTCAGTGAACTGATTGCCACTTCTCTCGGCTCCAGCTTCGCTAAAATGTGCATTATCCTTGCCTGTCATTGTTAATTTGGATTCATCTTCAGGCACTATTGCCAGCCCATTTCTGAAAGAAAATCCCTTTTCACTAACATCGGCTGCCCAAGCAACAGAATAGCCGTTATCCATTGAATGATCAATAACTTCCATCATCACGTCCAGTGGAACGTTATATGCCATTCCCATCGCCCAATTGTCCGGTACGTCAAATATGAACTGTGTGTAAAATGGATGGTGAGTAAATGAAGTAATGACCACATAATCATCCATGTTCAAACCGAGCCTGGAGGCAAAGGACATTGGTGTGTATTTTTTTCCATCGTAATCGAACTCAGCAGGTACCGGTCCCAGGTAGGCATCCAGGATAGCTGAAATAGCTTTTTTCCATGAAGTGGTCAGTTTGCCCTGTTTGTTTTTTATTACTGCATCACAAACTGCCTTAAGGACCGCTTCCAATTCTCCGTGATTGTGCTTCTCTGAGCCATAATTCAACCCTTGATAAACAGATTCCGGAACGATACCAAATTTTCTTATCACATAAGGGATGTCATGGAATGCTCCTCCCTGGGCAAAGTTTATCTCTCCGTGCATTCTAACGTATCTGTCCGCTTTTTCCTCATATGCCATTCTTACGATGTACATTTCAGAAAGCTTGTGTTTCCCTTTTCCCATTCGCATAAGTTCAGATTCCATGAAAGAAAGGGCTGAGAAACTCCAGCAGGTCGCAGTATTGCTCTGGTTCTGAACTTCGTTTGTCTCGATATCGTTTACTACTTTGAACTTGTAATTACTGCCCTCTTTATTGGTGATAAAATCCTGGGCATAAAGCTGGACCGCAAATAGGCTGCAGATGAGTGTTAAAATTACAATTACCTGTTTCATTTTTGTATTAATTAACCGCAAATTATAAGTTTTATCTTAATTGGGGCTGCACCATCTATCAAGTTGCAGTGTAATTCGACGGGAAAATGAGATTTGATGGTAAAACGTTAAAAAAAATCAGAACTGGAAGTAAATGAATGGCTGAATATCGGCTGTTTGTACCTGGTAACAGCAAAAGATAACAAGTGCAACAATTGCGGTCTTGGCTACCAGTGGAATCCTTACAAAGGAATCTCTTACCACGTGTTTCCATTCAAGTGGAATGAAGTGAATAATAAAGCCAAGTGCCATAACCATATATGTAGGTGCGTAACCTGCGATCCGCTCACCGATCGTTGAAAATTCGAAATCCGTAAAAATTCTCTTTAACATCAGGTTGACCCGTGTCATATCACCGGCCCTGAAATATACCCAGCAATAAGCGACAAAGTGGAATGTGACCAGTCCTGCTGCAATTTTATACCATCTCTTACCTGATCTTGCTATTGGCACATAACGTGCCCAAACCTTGTGAACCGCAAGAGCAAGACCGTGAAGTCCTCCCCATACAATGAAACGTGTAGCAGCACCGTGCCATAATCCTCCCAGCAACATGGTGATCATCAGATTCACGTAAGTCCTGATCTTTCCTTTCCGGTTTCCGCCAAGTGAAATATAGAGGTAATCACGTAACCAGGTCGAAAGGGAGATATGCCATCTTCTCCAGAAGTC
>DJML01000094.1 GCA_002436505.1 Bacteroidetes bacterium UBA6491
GTGATATCAAATCTCAGAACATCCTTGGTCACCGGATCGATCCGTAAGGCTCCATTGTCAAATGTCCCTGCCCAGATGAACCCCTCACTGTCCTCGATCAGGGATATAATGGTATGCTTTTTATGATCACTGTTCCGGAGGGGAATCTCCATTTCGTGGTTTCCATTGAAAACGATATTGTGTTTGAATAAACCTGAATTATTGCTAAACCATATGTTTCCTTTGCTGTCACCGGTGATTGCTAATATGTTTTTAAAAGATACGTTCTCATGGATATCAATAAATGTGAACTTTTTATTTGTCTTCCCTAGCTTATTGCTGTTTCCGGCAATGAGGATATTCCCTTCCATGTCCTGAAAAAGATGCAGGATGCGGTCATCGTGCAATCCGTTGATGCTATTGTAATTCTGCAGGCTTTCCTCCTTGCCGTACCCCAGGTTGATTATTCCGTTCCGCGAGGTGCCGATCCACACCTCCTCTTTCAAAGGTAAAATTGATGTGATGGTTCCAAAATTCCAGTTCCTTGCTATCTCCGGCGTGGAGAAGGTTTTAGTGACCGGGTCAAACAATGTGACCCCTTTTGAATGGGTGCCGATCCAAACGGAGCCGTCCTCGTTCGCTGCCATGGTCCGGACGATATTATCCGGTAAACCATTGGCTGAGGTAACCGATTCGATCTTATAACTGTCTTTTTCGGCTAAATTTATGATCTGAATGCCTACATCTGATCCGGCCAGAAGATTACCTGAGGCGCTGTTGATCAAAGTATAGATATATAGGTCCGGAAGGCCGGATGATTCATTTAAATGAACTATCGAGTCGTTAATTATTCGGAAGATGCCGTTTCCATAGGTGCTTATCCAGATCGTATTCTTCTTGTCCTCAATGATCTGTGTGATAGGGTAGGTGTTGCCTGTTGAGTTAAAAAGAGAATAAGAGATCAGGCTATCCCCATTCAGTTTCATGATCATTCCATTATTTGTTCCTGTCCATACTGTTCCGGACTTGTCTTCGAGGATTGCGGTAAAATCATGATCAGTCTTTGATGTTTTGAACTTGTAGAATTCGATCCCGTCATATCTGAGCAATCCAGCTGAAGTTCCAATCAGAATAAAGTGATCAGTTCTTTGTTCAATACAGTTCACTCGATCCATTTTTCCCAGGATATCAATTTCACTGGTATGAAAATAAGGGGATTGAGAATATGAATCACTTATGGCAATGACCATTAGTAATAAAGAAGCTATTAATGATCTGCAGGTTTTCATTAAACTTTTTTGTCACTGAGTGTGGCGGAGACTTCAACCGTCACTTCTTCAGCGATCTTTTGATTTAGTACCCGAGGTATAGTAATGTTGTGGTCAGCGATCAAAATGGTGAATTTGCAGAAAACAAGGACCTTGTCTTTCAATACGTTCACATTTCCTGTGAGTATTCTTTCTTTCTTTACCCCATGTATATCAAGAATTCCTTTGACCCTTACAGTATATAGACCGGTGTCCTGCCAATTTACGTTGTCAATTATTCTTCCGGTATAGGAGGCAGACACATATTTGTCCGATTCCATAAAATTTTCATTAAAATGTTCTTTTTGCAAGGGGCTGTTAAATCCAATGAAGGAGTTGTAAGGGATATTGAAAGCGAATGTATTATTGTTTTTTAAGATCACTCCTTTGATCTTGTTCGAGGAGGCCTCAATTTCCTCAAGAGCTGCAGCTGAATAAAAAGTTACATTTCCACTGCTGACAAATAGTTTATTGTTGTCCTGAACTGGGGGCTGTTGCTTTTCATTCGCAGAACCACCCGAAAAAGCAAAACCGCATAAAAGGATCAAAAGAACAATATATCCTGTATGTTTTGACATGACACTATAGATACTCTCAAAGTTATAGGATATTTCTATTCTTCGTTAAGAAAGCAAATGAAATTATCAAGACTAAAAATCACATAAAAAAAACCTGCCGGATTATCCGGCAGGTTTCATAGAAGTTGTTATTACTTAACTCTATGAAGGATTGATGAAATCAATTAATGGACACAACAGGACAATTCACTGTTGCGACACCTGAAGCCATAAGAGGAGCAGATTTTGCCGATGTAAGGTCAGAAACATTGTCAAAAGCGGCATTGTCATAAACGTTTACCAGCCAGAGTGGAGAATACGCAGCATCGGCCGGGATGGTCTCGATTACGTTATGTGTCTGATCGCTTGAAGTCTCCGTTTTAAAACCTGAAGGAGGTCCGCCGCCACTCATGTCAGGATTGATATTGAATGTGACAAAAATTGGTGAGGTCGGAACCATGCCGTTGCTCGTCATCAAAGCTTTTTCCTCAAAAGAGAAATAGTTTACCACTTTCCCTTTGTACCATCCCCTTATCAGGCCGGCATTGCCGCCGCCAATTCTTTTAGTTGCTGTAGATCCTTCAGGGACAACAGGGCAATTAACGACCAAAGTTGTTGTTTCTGTCGGATACCCGGCAGATGCGATTTCGCTGAAACTTGTGATCACATTGGCTTTGTAGTCTGAAGGCACAGTAACTTTAGTTACCAGCCAGAAATCGTTGTAACCTGCATCTCCTGGTATAACATTAATAATGTTGAGTTGTCCTTCGACAGGAGTGCTTTCCCCATTTCTGAATAAAACAAAAATGGGTGCAGGAGCAGTTGGTTGCACGTCAAAATTGTAGTACTCTACCATCTCTCCCTGCGGCCCCAGACCTTTTGTAATAAATGGGCCCATGTCGTAATTGATCGCTTCATTTGCTTCAGGCAAACCATTGCTGCCATCTCTTACCATCAGGTTACCGGCATCTGCACTGAACCTGTCAACAGACACTACTTCTGCTTTGTCCGGGTCCTTTGGTGTCGGTCCGTTCATCATCATGTCATCACCCCCATCATCATCTTTGCATGATGCGAAGGCCATTGTAAGGGCTATAACCCCAAATAAAATCTTTTTCATCGTGATATTTAAATTGATACAAGGCAATTCTAAGGTCGAAAGATCACGACCAGATCA
>DJML01000036.1 GCA_002436505.1 Bacteroidetes bacterium UBA6491
TCTTTCTATCTGACCGCCGCGCATGGTTATTGTAAGGATAAATAAAGGAATAAGCATGGCAAAAAGGCTAGGTAGGAATAAATGCTCAACCATAGCCGGAACATGAGGCAACTGGCCTTTTATCCATAGCATAGTGGTGGTGACATCGCCAATTGGGGACCAGGCACCGCCCGCATTTGCTGCAATGACAATCATACCTCCGAACAACCAGCGTGTTTCCTGATCTTTTACCAGCTTGCGCAGCAAAGAGATCATTACGATGGAGGTTGTAAGGTTATCGAGAACGGCAGAAAAGAAGAAGGTAAGGATGCATACTATCCAGATCAGTTTTACCTTGCTGCTTGTTTTGATCTTGTCTGTAATTACCGCAAAACCTTCATGGGCATCAACCAGTTCAACAATGGTCATTGCCCCTAAAAGGAAAAAAAGAATACTGGATATTTCACTCAGATGATGCAACAACCGGTGCTCAAAAAACTGTGACAATCCGGTATGGCCCGTATTTGAATTATCAAAAATTGCCTTTGCTCCTTCAAGATGTTCCGGCACTATATGCGTCCCGAGAACGAAGACAGCCCAGCAAACAACACCAGTTATAAGCGCAGAAGCAGCCTTATCGACCTTGATGTTATGTTCAAGAGCAATTGCTGCATAACCTAGCACAAATACGACAATGATTAATATGTCCATCTAATAAATTTTGGGGCAAAAATAAATTAATTATCTTGAGTCTTGAAGGATGGAACATCATTAATAAAGTGATATTTACCATTTTTTATATCAACCAGTACTGCCTGTGTGCTTATACCGTTGGTTACAATGAGGTACGGTGCCTTATAGACATGGTTGTATACCGCGATCTGTTCAAAAACTTTTTCGTTTACAGGTATGTGGGGTGCTTTACATTCAATCAATATATATGGGTTCCCGAAATCGTCCGTAACAAGCAGATCAAAACGCTTTTCCTGGCCATTGTAAACTAATTTTCGTTCAACGGCCATCCTGTTGATCGGGTAATTTAGCATGTCGTTCAGCACTAAAATGGTTCGCTGTCGAACCTCTTCCTCAGGAGTAAGACGGACAAATTTCTTCCTAACAGGATCGTAAATGTCTTTTCCGTTCAATGTTTCCCGTATCTTCAGATCTGCCATCTTTTATAAGCGTGTGTGCTTAAGGATTCAAAGTAATTAAAATTATATCAGCTATTCTTTTCAATTCCTTTATTATTTTATGAATTTCGCTGCCAGACGGATGGCACGCACAAACACACTCACCGAATTTCAGAGATTGATGAAAGACATCGATGAAAAACGGTATGCACCGGTGTACCTGCTAGAAGGAGAGGAGCCTTATTTTATTCAGGCCATTGCTGAAAGATTAGAGAATGAGGTACTTACAGAAGGAGAAAAAGGATTCAATTGTACCATTTTCTATGGCAAGGAAACAAACATGGTTGATGTGGTAAATGCTGCACGCCGGTATCCGATGATGTCAGAGTATCAGTTGGTCTTTGTAAGGGAAGCACAACAAATTTCACAGCAGATCAAGTACATGGATCCGTTGATGCCGTACCTTGAGAACCCTCAGCCGCAGACCATACTGGTTATACAGCACCCGGGACGGAAGATCAACCGCACAACACGTATCGGCAAAGCTTTTAAGAAGCATGAGGTTCTTACCTCTGACAAACTGTATGAGAACCAGGTGATGCCCTGGCTGCATCAATTACTTAAAGAAAAAGGTCTCAATGCGGACAATAAGGCGATCGAACTGCTGGTTACCAATTCAGGCACTAATCTCACCAGGATCGTCAATGTGCTTAACCAGGTTGCCGTTAATGTAGAAGAAGGACAGTCTATCTCAGGAGACGAAGTGGCATCTTTTCTCGGTATACATAAAGAGTATAATATATTTGCTTTGCAGGATGCAATAGGAAGGAAGGATGCCGTTAAAAGCATGGAGATCGTTCAGCACATCGGAGAAGACCTGAAAGCCAATCCGTTTCCAGTAATTCTTATCAACTTATTCAATTATTTCAAAAGAGTTTATCATGTACATTTCCTGCAGCAGGGAAATGTTTACAAACTAAGCGGGGATCTTGGAGTTAATCCAAGAGCTGCAGAAGGTTATGTTAATGCTACCCGCCAGTACAACAAAGCTAAACTGGACCAGATCTTTGATGTTCTCGCTGAATTCGATCGTCGTTTTAAATCAATTGATCACACGAAAGCGTCAGAATTTGAACTTTTACGAGAAATGATACTTAGAATTGTGCGGTAATTATTTAGATTTGTTTTACATTGAGGTATATTAATAAGTTTAAACAATAATTAAAATATGAAGAAAGTTTTACTCGCATTGTCATTGATTTTTCCATTGACAGCATTAGCACAACAAGAAACCAAAATAACATTCAATCAAAGCAAAAAAGCGAACCTTGCGGTTCAGGAGATTAAAGCTTTGAGCGGAAATGAAATAACTTCAAACACAACCACCGAAACTAACCGCCTTAACAAGACGCAGGAAGATGTATATAATTTTGTCCTTTTAGGAAAATCGTATTACGATCTTCAATCCAATGCATCTGTAGGGAGAAGAATCATTGTGCATGACGACGGAAGCATTTCCACTGTCTGGACAACTTCACCCAATACGAGCACAGGCTGGCCTCAAAGAGGGACCGGTTATAATTATTTTGGAGGTTCGTGGGGCGCAGAGACCAATACACGCGTTGAGAATGCAAGAACAGGGTGGCCATCCATAAACATTATGAGCGATGGCTCTGTTACCACCATTGCCCACCGTGCAACTGATGGCGGTTTCATCAAAGCTAACAATGGCTCGCAAGGAGGAACGAACTGGACTTCGTCTAACCCGCTTTTGACAGTGTCAAATGGTGTACCGATCTGGAACAGATCAGGTTCTAACGGTGACACTATTCACTTGATCTGCAATTTTTATTCTAATTCTGATGACGGAATTGATGAATATTTTATTGACGGGATCAGAAACCCAACGACCTATTCAAGATCTCTGGACGGAGGAAATACCTGGGACATTAAGCATTCGCTGCTTCCGGGATATGATACCTCGCGATACCTGAGAGGATCAGGAGATGCCTATGCAATTGATGTACAAGGTAATACAGTTGCCATTGTGATCGGTGGAATAGGAAATGACTTAAGTTTGTGGAAATCAATGGACTATGGAAATACCTGGACCAAGACGGTCTGTGACTCTTTCCGGTATGCTCCTTATGATCTAAATGTCGCTATTGCATCAGCTGATGCAGGGTTTTCAAACGATGGTTCAATTGACGTCGTTATAGACAACAACGGAGAAGTGCATGTGGTCTGCGGGGCGGTAATGGTTTACGATGCAACAGGTATCGATGATCAATCATACAACATTCCTCAAACCTATGAGTTGTTCTACTGGAGCGAAACCAATACTGAAATTAAATCCATTGGTAAACCGATTGACATGGACAATCAGATCGATCCTGCAACAAATCTTGCATGGTATTTCCCTGATGAAACCACCGTTGGTCTTGATGCAACAGGTAATCCGCAGGGAGGTGCAGCATTCGCCGGAAGGTACGGAGGCTTAAGTATCCCTACGCATCCAAGTATAACAGTTGATGCAAATAACAACATCTATGTAACCTACGATTGTCCTGTTGAGTTGCTGTACCATGACTTCGGCGCTAACCTGAGAGATATTCATATCGTTTATTCTCAAAATGGTGGAGCTGACTGGTCAGACATTCAAAACCTTACACAGGCAAGAAAATCTGAGGTAGCCTATGGAAGCATGGCAAGAAGAGCGGATAATTTCATCCATATCATATTCCAGTTGGATGACATCCCTGGAACACACCTACAGAACAATGGAGGCACAGGATTACATCCTAACAATGAGAACAGGATCTACTATGCAGCAGTTCCGGTTCAGGATGTACTTGACAATAAACTTGGCCAACACCTCCTTTCAACGGAAGAAATGGATTCAAGGTCTGCTGAGCTATTTGTAGTGAGTCAGAATCAGCCAAACCCATTCTCCGGATCATCTGAAGTATTGATCTACAACAGTGCGGCTTCAGTTCTTACACTTACCATTACTGACATGTTCGGTAAGGTTGTCAGGACCGAGGATCTAGGCAAGAACATTGCAGGAAACCATGTAATTACACTTGATGCAAACGGGCTTACCAGCGGTATGTACTTTTATACTATCGCCAGTAAAGATCACCAGGTGACAAGAAAAATGCAGGTCAGATAAAGATCATTAAAAGAATATCAAATGCGGGAATCTTTGGGTTTCCGCATTTTTTTTTAAATTCTATTGCACATATTGATGCGAAGAAATATTTTTGCAGCCCATTTCGCGGGTGTGGTGAAATTGGTAGACACGCNNAATTTTGTAATTTTGCGGCCCGTTCAGAAAGGCCTTCCGGATTTATCTTTTCCAAAGTTAAAATCAAAGCCTTCTAACGAAACAGATTGGTTGAATCAAATGAATACACAGTTCGAAAAAAAAGATGATCTTAACGCAGTTCTGACAGTTACGATCAAACCTGAGGATTACAAAGGTCCTGTCGAAAAACAACTTAAAGACTACCGTAAAAAAGCGAATATTCCTGGATTTCGTCATGGGATGGCGCCTATGGGTATGGTGAAAAAAATGGTCGGAAAAGCCATTTTGGTAGACGAAGTGAATAATCTGGCTAACAAATCGCTGTTTGATTATCTCACAGACAATAAGATCCATTATCTGGGAAAACCGGTCCTTAGCTGGGACAAGAAACCTAAAGCAGACTGGGACAGCGAAGGTGAATTTGAATTTTATTTCGAACTTGGCTTAGCTCCTGATTTCAAGCTTAACCTCAGCGATAAGGATAAGGTTACCCGTTTCAAAATAAAACTGGACAGCAAAGAGATAGATAAAGAGATCGACAATATGAAACGTCGGTATGGCGCTCTTGAGCAGATCGATGTAACAGAGAACGATCAGGATTCAGTGAGTGGGACGCTGACGGAACTTGACAATAAAGGTGAGCCGTTGGAAGGTGGCGTTGATGGCAAAGAAACACGCGTGCTTATTGAAATGGTCGAAGATAAAAAGACCAAATTAGCCTTGACCGGCCTGAAGCCAGGTGATAAAGTTAAAGTTAACATATTTAAACTTTTCAAGGACAACGAGCAGGTGATCGCTTCTACGCTTGGTCTTCCGAAGGAAGGAGTGAAAGACCTGAACAAGGAATTTGAATTGAACGTTACTGAAATTCAAAGGTTCATTCAGTCGCCGGTTGACCAGACATTGTTTGATAAGGTCTTTGGAGAAGGTGAGGTTACTACAGAGGAAGAATTCCGCAAAAGAGTTACTGAAAATCTTGAGACGTACTATAAATCTGAATCTGAGAACATGGTAGATCATGAGATCACACATGTTCTTAAAGATAAGCACGCTATTCAGCTCCCGGATGCATTTCTTAAGAAATGGCTCATCGAAGAATTCCCGGATAATTACAATGCTGAGAACATCGATGAACAGTATGGCAAGGAGTCGGATGGACTCAGGTATCAGCTGATCAATGACAAGATCATGGAAGATTTCAAGCTTGAGGTTTCTGAGGATGACCTCAACCATGCATCACTGAGTTTTACTGCACAACAACTTCGTCAGTACGGTATGCCAAATCCGGATGTGGAAACTTTACAGTACTTCGAGAAACAAAACAGGGGCGATCAGAATTACCTCAACCGTGTCAGAGATATGGTTGTAAATCAGAAAGTTACTGAGCA
>DJML01000024.1 GCA_002436505.1 Bacteroidetes bacterium UBA6491
CGAATGGGAAGCAATGGTCCCGAAGATTATCTTAGAAAGGAATATGTGGAATCTACTAATGGAAAAGACAGCATTGTAAAAAATGAAAATCCGAAGACCCAGCTATTATCAGCCTATTCACAGATCAATTTGATGCAGAAGGCCAGATGGCAAATAAAAGAGAACCTGAACGTTAAAGCTGCTCTTCATTATGGCACTACCTCTCCGATCCCAAGGTACGATCGCTTGTTGGAAACAAGTGATGGTAAGTTAAAATACGGTGACTGGTTCTATGGACCTCAGAACTGGTTGTTGGGAAATGTCAAGATCATTGGCTCAAAACACACGGCCTTAACAGATCAGGCACAACTTACCCTTGCATACCAGAATTTCAAAGAAAGTCGCCTATCAAGACGGCTTGGCTCGTCCAAACTTACAGAAAGAGCGGAGAATGTAAATATGATCACCATAAATGCAGATCTGGATAAAAAGTTCGGCAGATCAAATTACCTTTTCTATGGTGGAGAATTCATTCACAACATTGTAGGCAGCAAAGGTCATATACAGGATATTTTCACAGCTGAGAAAGTATCGGCCTCAACCAGATATCCTGACGGAGCAACATGGTCCAGTTCATCTGTCTACGTAAAAATAAACAGTGCGATCGGGAACAATTGGAACACTGAACTGGGAGGCAGGGTCGGTCTTATTCAATATAACGCCAGCCTGTCAAATGACTTTTTTAAATTCCCTGTTTCAGACATCAGTGAAAACGTTACTGGTCAGAGTTTTTCCGCCGGCTTGATCTACCACAACAGATCCATTATTCGATTTAATGTAAGTTCCGGATTCCGTGCACCAAATATTGACGACATCGGAAAAGTTTTTGACTCAGAACCCGGGAAGGTAATCGTGCCAAATGCAAACCTTAAGCCGGAAATTATTTACTCGGCAGATCTGTCATGGGAACGGCAATGGGGACATAAATTACTGATTCAGGCGAATGTATTCTATTCTTTATTAGATGGTGTTATTACGCGCGGCAACTTCTCAATGAATGGACAGGACAGCATGGTCTATGAAAATGAACTGCGACAAATCCAGGCACTGGTAAACTCTGAATCAGCAACTATTTACGGTGGACAGTTTTATGCGGATTGGAAATTCTCAAACAGGCTGAGTATAAACACGAACATCAACTATACTTTGGGAGAAACCTCCGAAGGCGATCCTTTGAGGCATGCGACACCAGTCTTTGGATCCACTCATCTGACATACAAAACTTCTAAATTCATTTATTCACTGTATGCAGTTTATAACGGGGAAATTTCTTACGCGAACATGGCACCGGAAGAGAAAGGCAAAACGCACATGTATGCAAAAGATGCCAATGGAAACCCGTATTCCCCTTCGTGGTGGACATTGAACCTAAAGTCGAAATACCGCTATTCAGAAAGACTGTCTTTCCTGGCTGGTATAGAGAATATTCTGGATAAAAGGTATCGGCCCTATTCTTCTGGTATTTCAGCACCCGGACTAAATTTCTATGTTTCGGTCAGAGCGCGGTTCTGATCCTTTTCGGATTTCTTTTCTGCACGGTCCTTTCCTGAGTCTAAAATCCCAAAATGATACTTTTTGTGATTAGATTTCGGTTGGAACGGCCATTGGTCCCATCATAATTTTTAATCGTATTAGTCTAATTATCTGCCATTTACAATTATTCGCACTGTTTTTATCATTTGGCAATGCAACCATCCGCCTGTTGCCAAGACTAAATCCATACAATCTTGAAACAAACGAACAGATTAAAATCAAGTAATATGGAAAAGAGAAGATTTATTAAACGACTCCCTGGCATCCATCACATCATTGGATGGATAATTTTATTAACATTCATGTTTAATGCAAATACTGGATTTTCTCAATCCAGTTGTGTTAAAGGGGATTATGATTTTAAAGTAGATGGGTACACCGTTACTTTTAAAGCTACAACATCCGGGCCGGTACTGATCAGCTACTGGTATTACAACAGCCAGATCATCGGAAAGGGTGATTTGCTTAAATACACTTTTAAAGACACTGGTAAACATGAGGTCTGTCTTGTATTACTTGGTTACGACACCATTAACAACAAAAGATGTGAATACAAATTTTGCGATGATATAATAATAAGGGACACTTGCCACCTACGCACAGAGTTTGATTATAGAACTGATGGCAACAAAGCTCTATTTGAAGCGTCATCTAATTCTTCAACAGTAAAATATTTCTGGAAATTCAGTGATCAGAACTATCGAAGTGAAGGACGATTGATCAGACGTGAATTTAAAAATGGCACCTATAAGGTCTGTCTCTTCGCGAAAGATACAGTATCTGGATGTGTCGCTGAATACTGTGAAACAGTCACCATCAATAATTGTGACCTGACCGTTGGTTTCGATTTCAAATCGGACGGGCTTAAAACCGTTTTTGAAGGCCGCTCAAATTCCAGCAATGCTATCTACACCTGGAATTTTGGTGATGGTCATGAGGGCCGGGGTCGTGTTCAGCGTCATTTGTATTCTAAATTTGGCCGTTACGAAGTTTGCCTTAACGTGATTGATACTGTCACCAATTGCAAAGCGCGTATTTGCAAAATTGTCGAACTCGATGACAGCTGTGATCTTGAGGCGCGATTCGGGTATAAACTGGATTCAAACCTATTGGTTCTTGAAGGAGGATCCAACTCCGGAAATGCAGTCTATCACTGGTTGTTCGGTGATGATCATGATGGTTCAGGACGTGTCACACGTCATAAGTATTCTAAACCAGGTCGTTACGAGGTATGTCTGATAGTAATCGACACCGTTACCAAGTGTAAGCAAAAGATCTGTAAAGTAATAGAGATAGACGGATGTGACCTTGAAGCTAAATTCGGGTATCGTCTGGACTCAAATCATATTTTGCTTGAAGCTGGTTCCAACTCCAGGAATGTTGTTTACAAGTGGTCGTTTGGCGACGGACATTCAGGATCAGGAAGGATCACCAGACACCGTTATACCAAACCAGGCAAATATGAGATCTGTCTTTTCGCCATTGATACTACCAATCACTGCAAGGTAAAGGTGTGCCGAATTATTGTTATTGAAGACGACTCTTGTGAGATCAAAGCTAACTTTAACTACAAAATTGATGGTAGCCTTGTAATATTTGAAGGAGAATCTAACAGTCGTGATGCACATTATATCTGGCACTTCGGAGATGGCAGTGATGAATCCGGAAGAATAGTCAGGCATAAGTTCAGGAAAGGGACTTACAAGGTATGTCTGACAGTGATCAGCGCTGACGAAAAGTGCAGAACAACGGTATGTAAAGAGATCAGGATCAATCCTTGCGACCTGGAAGGTGGATTCACTTATCGCAACAAGGAGAACAGGTTTATATTCTCTGGCAGATCAACTGACCGGCATGCCATATACATGTGGGACTTTGGAGATGGTTCGTATGCAGTTGGGCCACGACCACGTCATATGTTCCATAAATCCGGCATTTACAATGTTTGTCTGACAATAATCAGCAAAGCAAGCGGCTGCCGAATAAAAATATGCAAACGCGTAGAAGTAAAAGACAGATGCGATGTAAAGGTTGACTTCAGATATACCAATAGGAACAATGAATACAAATTCTTTGCACAATCAAACAAAAGACGTGTAGTATATATCTGGGACTTTGGAGATGGTCACAGAGGCAAGGGAACCTATGCATCTCACAAATACGAAAAACCCGGCAAATACCAGGTTTGTGTTACAGCTTATGACCTGAGAACAAAGTGTAAGGAAACAATTTGCAAATACATAACAGTGGAGAAACGATGCGAACTTGAAGCTAATTTCAGGTATGAGATCTCAGACGACGGCAAGGTTTGGTTCCGCGCAAAAACCAATCAGGACAATGTAAGGATATTCTGGGATTTTGGAGATGGAAGTAGAGGAAAAGGTGCAAGGACAACCCACCAGTATCAAAAGTCAGGTAAATATAAAGTATGCATGTATGCTGTGAACAGCGACGGATGTAAGGTTCATGTATGCAAGGAAATTGCTGTTCGGGTCAGAAGACAAATGGCGAACAACACCGAACTGGAAATGAGCGAAGTTGGTTCAGCTGAGAAGAATATATCAGACAATACGATCGCTGCAGACCTTGAAAAGGTATGGAGTATAACCCTGACGCCGAACCCTGTTTCTTCTTCAGGTACAGTAAGTATAACGGGAAGTTCAGGAAGCCGTATTGAAGTTATAAATATGTTGGGAACAGTTGTATGGACCGAGCGAATATCTGGTAGCGATGCTGCGATCGATGTCAAAGATCTTGAAAGGGGTTACTACTTTATTAAGGTCATCAACAACACCAATGATGTAAAACAATTAAAGTTCCTGAAACAATAGTAGCAGAAAAGCTCAAACTTATATAAACTACTGCA
>DJML01000021.1 GCA_002436505.1 Bacteroidetes bacterium UBA6491
TCCCTGAATTCAGAATGATCTCTTTCAGAGCAGATATGGACCTGCTGCGTAAGATGGTTCGCTATGGCGCCCCGCTTATCATCGTTGGCCTCGCCGGCGTTGTTAACGAGACACTGGACAGAATATTGCTGAAAAAACTGCTTCCATCTGAAACTGCTGATTTTGATGTTGGGGTATACGGTGCTTTCTATAAATTGAGCATAATCATTACCATATTCATCCAGGCATTTCGATACGGTGCGGAACCATTTTTCTTTGAGCATTCTAAATCAGACGACCCCAAACCTGTTTATGCAAAGGTGATGAGGTATTTCGTCGTCGTTTCGGGTCTGATCATGCTTTCAACCATTGTCTTCCTGAAGCAGATCGCGCCATTTATTGTTACGGGCAGCAAATTCTATCAGCATCCGCATGCACTAACCATTGTTCCTTTTCTATTGCTGGCAAATGTGTTCTTAGGTATTAACTTCAATCTTAACATCTGGTATAAACTTCAGGACCGCAACAGGATCGGCGCATATATTTCCATCGGTGGTGCGCTAATAACCATAGTTATGAATTTAATGCTGATCCCGGTGATCGGTATTTTAGGTTCAGCGATAACCACACTCGTAGTTTATTTTACCATGGCAGTGGCAAGTTATTACATGGGCAGAAAGTATTATCCGATACCTTATAATCTGCGTGCGATCGGATTCTATCTGACAATGGCACTGGTTTTATCCGTCCTGCACTTAAAAATATCTGCATGGATATCAGAAAGCTGGTCAATTATTATTGCAATAATGCTGGTTCTCACTTACGCAGGCCTTGCATGGGGCATAGAACGTCCGGATAAAAAATTGTAGATTTGCCGCCATTAAAGCATCGTGACCCAGATCAAGGTTGTCAATAATTCAATTAACCCATTACCGGCTTACCAAACCGAACACTCGGCAGGTGTCGACCTTATGGCCGATATTAAGGATGAGGTTGTCCTGGCACCAATGCAAAGACAACTGATCGGAACGGGGATCAGGATTGAATTGCCAGAGGGCTATGAAGCTCAGATAAGGCCAAGGAGTGGACTTGCTCTGAAGCACGGTCTTTCGATCTTGAACAGTCCTGGCACCATCGATGCTGATTACAGAGGAGAAATAAAGGTTTTACTGATCAATTTGTCTGATGAGACATACACTGTAAAACCAGGGGAGCGAATAGCTCAGATGGTGATAAGCAAGTACGAGCACGTAGAGTTCTTGCTGGTTGAGAAGTTGAATGAAACCGAAAGGGGCGAAGGCGGTTATGGGCACACAGGTAAATAAGAACTAAAAACACGATTTTAAAAAAGATGAATATCATTATTCCGATGGCGGGCATGGGTAAACGTATGAGACCTCATACCCTTACAACACCAAAACCTCTCTTGCCGATTGCTGGTAAACCAATTGTTCAAAGACTGGTCGAGGGGATCGATAAGGTAGCCAATCGCAAAATCGATAATGTGGCCTTTGTAATAGGTCGCTCATTTGGTCCTGAAGTTGAAAAGGAGCTTATTAAAATAGCACGCAATATAGGGGCTGAGGGGCATATTCGTTATCAGGACGAGGCTCTCGGAACAGCTCATGCTGTATATTGTGCCAAGGATTTTCTGCATGGGAACGTAGTTGTGGGTTTTGCCGATACATTGTTTCGGGCGGATTTCACGATCGACCCTGAAAAAGATGGCGTTATCTGGGTGAAAAAAGTTGAGGACCCAAGTCCGTTTGGTGTTGTAAAACTGGATCAGAATAATGTGATCACTGATTTCATTGAGAAACCGGAAGTTTTTGTGTCGGACCTAGCGATCATTGGCATTTATTATTTTAAGGATGGGGACCAGTTGAATGATGAGATCCAGTATCTTCTGGACAATGATATTAAAGATAAAGGAGAATTTCAGCTCACCAACGCTCTTGAACACATGAAGAGCAAAGGTTCCAGGTTTGAGCCCGGGCAGGTGACAGAGTGGATGGATTGTGGCAATAAAAATGCGACCGTTCTGACCAATCAAAGAATTCTGGCCACATTGAACGGCGAGGTACTTGTTGATCCAGGTGTGGTTAAAAAGAATGCGGAGATAATTGAACCGTGCTACATTGGAAAAAATGTAGCTCTGGAAAATGTAAAGATAGGACCATATGTTTCCATAGGGGACAATACCACAATCATGAATTCCGTTATTACGAACAGTATCATTCAGAACAATACGGAAATAAAAAATGCGAACCTCACTAACTCAATGATTGGTAACTTTGTTATTTATGACGGAGAGTCGAATGAGATGAGCTTAAGCGATTACTCTACTATTGCTAAATAATATGAAATACATTCTGTCGATCATTGCTTTGATGTTAATGGCGGGATGTAGTATGCAAAAGCATGCTGCAAGAGACCTGTCTGGTAAGCAAAAGCGACAGTTCGATCAGTATTATTTTGAAGGTGCCAAGCAAAAGATCCTCGGAAACACAGATGAGGCCATAAAGCAATTCAACGATGCACTGAAGGTAGATCCATCTTCGCATGCCACAATGTATCAGCTGGGGGGGCTCTTATTTGAGCAGGGTGATCAGGCAAAGGCTATTTACTGGGCAGAAAGGGCTGTTGCGGTGAATCCTGATTATAATTTCTGGTATTATGGGCAACTTGGCCAGTTCTACAATCAGAACATGCAGTTCGGGAAGTCTGCAGCAATTTTCGAGCAAATGATAAAAGCTGAACCTGAAAAAAGTTCAAATTACATAGAGGCACTGAATCAGTACCTTAATATGAGAGATGGTAAAAGTGCTTTGCGAATACTGGATCGCATGGATAAGCAATTTGGACTTTCTGATGAGTCAGCCGTTAGGCGTAAAGATATTCTTTTTGCTCTTGGAAGGGTAGACGAAGCTGTCAATGCCATCAAGGCCCTGGTAGAAGCATATCCGAATGTGCTTAATTTTAAAGGGTTACTGGCTGAGACGTTGGTAGAAGCAGGAAGAAGCGACGAGGCGATCAGAACCTACAACGAGATACTCCAGGAGGATCCATCAAATGGATATGCCCATTTTGGCCTGGCAGAATTGTACCGGTCAAATGACCAGAACGACAAATCATTTGCGCATTTGAAACTTGCATTTGCGGATTTCAATATTCCGATCACTCAGAAACTTAATATGCTCGCACCGTATTTTCTGGTTATCAGAACGAATGATAACATGCTAAAAGAAGCGGAGGAGTTGAGTCTAATTCTGGTTGAAACACACCCAACGGATGCACTTTCATATCTGGCTCTAAGCGACGTATATAATGTTGCAGACAACTGGAAAGAATCAAGAGATCAACTTCTTAAGGCGCTGGAATTCGATCAGGCGGATTTCAGAATGTGGCAGAAATTGCTTACGCTGGACGAACAGTTAAATGATTTTAACCTTATGGTGGAAGATTCTGATAAGGCACTTGCAATGTTCCCTAATCAGCCGATCCTTTACCTGTTCAATAGCTTCGCCAATATGGTCGTTAAGAATTATGAGAAAGCAATAGAAGTGGCCGAAGCGGGACTGGAAGTTGCCTTATCTACGGAGGACAAGATCAATCTGCTGACAACCATAGCAGATGCATACCACGAACTGGGAGAAAATAAAAAATCTGATGCGGCCTTTGATGAGGTTCTTGAACTTGATCCAGGCAATTTGCTGGCGATGAACAACTATGCTTATTATCTGTCGCTTCGCAGTGAGAATCTTGATCTTGCGCTTGAAATGATCCAGAAGGTGGTCATGCTTGATTCTAGGAACCCTTCTTATCTGGACACCTACGGATGGGTGCTTTACCAAATGGAGCGCTATGAAGAAGCAGAGGTCCAGTTGAGAAAGGCTTTGGATATTACCCAGAGGTCTGCTGAGATACTCGAACATTACGGGCAGACGCTGATCAAACTAGGTAAACTTTCAGAAGGGAACAACTACCTCGAGAAAGCTAACGAAATCAGGAATAAAGAAAGCATTATAAATTGATGATAGTAAGAATCACTGCTTTTCTTCTAACGCTGCTTGCTGTCTCTGCATGCAATAACAGAAGGCTTGTCACCTCCGAAGAGGGCGTTTTGCTCGAATTACCGCATAACACCTTTAACAGGGTAAGTAAGAATATGCCTGAATTTGAATACCTGAGCATAAAGGCTAAGTCTTCAGTGGTGGTAAAGGAGAATTCTCAAAATTTCACCATGATCCTCAAAATGAGGAAGGACAGTTTTATCTGGGCATCTATCAGTGGCTTTGGTTTTGAAGCGGTAAGAGCTTTGATAACACCGGATTCAGTTATCGTCCTAGACAGGATCGAAAGAAAGTATTACCAGGAAAGCATCACCTATCTGAATTCTTTGCTTGGACTCGA
>DJML01000087.1 GCA_002436505.1 Bacteroidetes bacterium UBA6491
CCCCCATAATCGGCTATATCCTGCCCCATCAGCACCAGATTATCATACCTTTCGAGGGATTGCTTTAAACCGTCTGATATAGCATCGATAAATCGCATTTCTATTTTGGAACCGGAAGGAGTGCTGACTTCTGTGTTGGCCGGTCTGTAAATATCTGCCAGTTCATTTTCAAGAGTGAACTTTACATCAGGTTCTTTAAAAACCAGTTCAAGAGCTGCATCAATTTCAGAAGCAAACGCATTTTTTATCTCCTGGATCGTTTTATTATCTAAATGCTTTTCTTTTAAGAGGTATTCTTCGAACAGGTCAACAGGGTCTTTTTTTTCCCAGGATTCAATGAGTTCTTTTGGCACATATTTCACCCCTGACGCTTCCTCATGACCTCTGCGTCTGAATGTTTTACACTCGAGCAGGTAGGGTTTAGGGTTTTTGCGCATTCGTCTGGCAATGCCTGAAACGGTCATGTAAACCTCAAGCACATTGTTGCCGTCAATGACCTTGGAAGAAACGCCATAGCCTTTCCCTTTGTCAGCAATATCTTTAATGTTGAATTGTTCAGAAACCGGTGTAGAAAGTCCGTACCCGTTGTTTTCCACCAGGAATATCACAGGTAGGTCCCATACAGCAGCAACGTTCAATGCTTCATGAAAATCTCCTTCAGAGGTACTTCCTTCTCCAATAAATACCAGGGTGGCCTTTCCGCTCTTTTCAAGTTTTTGTGCTAATGATATTCCATCAGCAACGGCGCACTGGGCTGCTAAATGCGAGATCATTCCTACAATGTGGTTCTCAACGGAACCAAAGTGGAATGACCGGTCTCTCCCTTTCGTATATCCGCTTGCTTTGCCTTGCCATTGTGCGAATAGCTTCTGCAGAGGTAAATTTCTAGCTGTAAAAACACCAAGGTTTCTGTGCATTGGCAAAATGAATTCGTCAGATTCCAGCGCAAGCGTTGCACCTACGGCAATTGCTTCCTGGCCGATACCGGAGAACCATTTACTGACCTTGCCCTGGCGAAGCAATATCAGCATCTTTTCTTCAATCAGTCTGGGTTTTACAAGTTCGCTGTATATACGAACAAGCAATTCACCTGGTAAATCATGTCTAGAGAAATTCATTCGGGCAACAAAATTATCGGAAATTGAATTACCAAATCACAATAATTGATATATAAACCAGAAAGGACTTTATTAAGAATAATAAGATATTTGACGCTGCATGGTATTGTTGATTGATAATTATGATTCCTTCACCTATAATCTAAAGGATTATCTGGAACAATTGGGTCTTGATGTAGACATCAAAAGGAATACGGATGCGGATCTGATAAACCTGAATTATTCTGAATATGAGGGTCTCGTTTTGTCACCGGGACCAGGAACACCATCTCAATCGGGATACTTAATGGACGTAGTTGAGGCTGTATGGGACAAGTTGCCGGTGTTGGGTATCTGTTTGGGACACCAGGCATTGGGGGAATTTTTTGGTCTTGTTTTGCAACGGGCAACCTATCCGATGCACGGGAAGATCTCTGAGCTTTATCACAGTGGACATGCAATGTTTCAGGGATTGCCGCTAAGGTTTGAGGTATGTCGTTACCATTCACTGGTTTTAAAGAGGGATAAAAGTAAATCAAAGGGTGAGTTAGAGGTGACCGGGTGGTCCGAAGATGGAACAATTATGGCTATTTCACATAAAACAAAGCCATTATGGGGAGTTCAGTACCATCCTGAAGCAATACTTACACAACATGGCCTGGCGTTACTCAATAATTGGGTAAATGTTATTAATTTGCACAGGACTACATAAACAATATGGACCTTAGAATAAAAAAGGAAGGATCGTTTCAATATATAGAGGAGGGCGAAGGAGAGGTCCTGATGCTTTTACACGGATTATTTGGAGCGCTAAGTAACTGGAATGACGTGCTTGATGAGTTTTCCAAAAAGTATAAGGTCGTAATCCCGCTAATGCCCATTTTCGAAATGCCCATGATTGATCTTGGGGTGAAAGGGTTGGCCAAATTCGTCAATAAATTCATTGAACATAAAGGCTTTGATAAAGTAACATTGCTGGGAAACTCACTGGGAGGTCATGTTGCTTTGGTATACATGAAGAATTATCCTCAACATGTAAAAGCAATGATACTTACGGGTAGTTCAGGGCTTTATGAAAGTGCCATGGGAGATTCCTATCCAAAGCGTGGAGACTACGAATATATAAAGCACAAGGTGGGGGTGACTTTTTATGATCCGGAAACGGCAACCAAAGAATTGATTGACGAAGTATTTGAGATCACAAATGACAGGTCAAAAGTAATCCGCGTTTTAGCCATGGCTAAATCCGCGATAAGACATAATATGAGAGAGGATATTAAAAAATTCAATGTTCCTGTTTGTCTGATCTGGGGAAAAAATGACATAGTGACACCACCACATGTAGCAGAGGAATTCCATAAATTATTGCCTGATTCAGAGCTAAAATGGATCGATAAATGTGGGCATGCCCCAATGATGGAGCGCCCTGAAGAATTTAATCGTATACTTAGCGATTATCTCGAAAGACTATACTCGAAAGGCGTATGAACCTTCATACCATAAAAGAACATACTGAGAATTTTAGTCCGCTAAATTCCGATGATCTGGTTGGAACCGCATTGGATGTGATGGACCAGTTCGTGCTCAGATGTTATCCAGTTATAGTAAACAACAAACTTACCGGATATGTCTGGAAAGCGGATCTTGAGCACGAAGATCCAGGCAGTCTCCTGGCAGATCTGATAAGAAAAGACCATCTGGTTTTTCTACAAGGAGATGAGCACATATTTGACATTGTTGAAAAACTCATCGGTAACGGCATGGACTGCATTGCTATCCTCGATTATGAGACAGGAGACTGGCGAGGGGCAGTACGAGCCTGGGATGTTCTGCAAGTGATCTCAGAATCAGCAACATTTTTTCAAAACGGAAGTTGCATTGTTCTGGAAATGAGCTCCCTTCAATACTCTTTAAGTAAGATCGCTCAAATTTGCGAGCATGAGGACATGCAAGTGATTGGTGTACTTATTGATAAGATGGACTCAGAGAGCAATGTTATTCAGGTACATCTCAAGTTAAACGGTCATAATCTAGATAGACTTGTAGGGGCTATGAAGCGATTTGATTTCGAAGTTCCTTATTACAGTCAGCCCGATACAGAGCCAGGGATTATCAAAGAAAGGTATGATTCATTGATGAAATTCCTTGACATCTGATTATAAATATAAAGTTGTTACAGCAGTAATTCTTTTTTTACTGGTTTTAGCCGACAGTGTCAGTGCACAGGTTGATGTTTTGAAGAAATATAATTCGGCGCAGATATCAATCTCAGACATTCAATACAGTGGCCTGAATAAAACCAAACTTTCCGTAGTTGAGCGGGAGATGCAAATCGTGAAGGGAGCCGCATACAGCGGGACGGCATTGTACCAGGCCCGGGAAAGGAGTATTGCACAATTGAAAAACCTCAATCTTTTCAATGCGATAGATATCACTTTTGAAATTCTGGAAGGAGATAGTTCAAATCTTTTAATGAATTGCATGGTAGTGGTTGTCGAAAAATGGTATCTGTGGCCCATTCCGTTTGTAGAGTTTGCTGACAGAAATTTCAATCAGTGGTGGCAATTTGACCTGAATCCGCAACGCACCAATTTTGGACTGTATTTGTTCAAGTATAATTTCCGTGGGTTAAATCAAACTGTTAAGATGTCATTGGTGACGGGATATACCCAAAACATTGGGATACAGTATAATGTGCCTTTCACTTCATGGAACAAAAGAGCAGGTTATTATTTAGAGGCACAATACAGAACCAATGACGAGGTATGGTATAAAACCGAAGGAAACAAATTGCAATTTCTAAAGCATCAGGACAAAGTTTTGATCAAAAGACGTTTTGGTGCAGGTTCGATCTATTACAGGATAACGCCTACTACTACTGTTTATCTGGACGCAGCATATGGCAGGATAAATGTAAACGATACGATAGTTCAAGCAGAGCAGAATCCTTATTTTCTTTTGCATGGCAAAACGCGACAGGATCAGTTTTCTTCCGGGATCTCTATTGTTAAAGAAGCAAGGAATAACCGGTTATTTCCATGGAGCGGACATTACCTTGCACTTTATTCGTCTTCCATGATGATCAATGACCATCGTACCATTTTAAATTATCTTGGAGGGAAAGCCGCAGTTTACTATCCAGTCCAAAATAAATTCTCAATATCCGGATCAGCTATCTTCAAGGTCACAAGTCTAAGAGAGGCACCGTATTACAATTTTAAAAGTTTCGGTTACAGTAGTTATGTAAGAGGGTATGAAAATTATGTGATTGAGGGTCAGCATTTTATACTATTAAAATCGGGTGTCAGGTATGCAATACTCAATGAAAAGAAGAATTTTGTTCCGCTCATCCCATTCAAACAGTATCAGCATCTGCCTGTTTCTATATACCTGGATGCCTTTATAGATGCGGGATACGTTGTAAATAAAAGCGGAGCGGACGGCAACGACCTTCAGAACACATGGTTGTATGGTGAAGGAATTGGTTTGAATATGGCGTTTTATTTTGATAAAGTGATTAGATTTGAGATAACCAGAAATCACCTAGATCAATATGGAATATTCGTCCATTTCGAGAAATCCTTTTAAGTTTGAATTATGCGAGTAGGTATCTATGCGAGGGTTTTAAAAACCAAATCAGCGATGGATTTTTTTCTTCATCTCATTGATCTATTGGAGGTAAGGAATATTGCTGTTTTAATCCATAAAAATTTTGGCGAGTATTTAAAGGAAGAACACGACCTAAAGGTAAAGTATGATGTGTTTGACGACAAGGATTCAATTTCCGGACAGATCGATTATCTGATCTGCGTAGGAGGGGATGGAACAATGCTCGACACGCTTAAAATTGTAAAGGATTCAAACATACCGGTGGTAGGTGTAAATCTGGGTCGCTTTGGATTTCTGGCAAGTAGTCAGACCAATGAAATAGAGCAAACTATTGATGAGTTGGTCAATAAATCTTATTCAATTGATAAAAGGGCCGTCCTACAACTTGTTTCAGACGAAGGGTTGTTCGAACCATTTCCATTTGGTCTAAATGATTTTGTGATCCACAAGCAAGATACCACCTCAATGATAATTGTTCATACCTATTTAAATGGTGAGTTTTTAAATTCTTATTGGGCAGATGGTCTTATTTTGGCCACACCGACAGGTTCTTCAGGATATTCCCTTAGTTGTGGTGGACCACTTTGCTTTCCACAATCAGCGAGTTTTGTAGTTACACCAATTGCTCCGCACAATCTTAATGTCCGACCGGTGGTGATATCAGACAAGAATGTAATATCATTTGAATTTGAAGGACGCAGTCAATCTGTTCTGGCCAGTTTGGATGCGCGCTCAGAATCTATCAGAACAGGAGTTCAATTAGCTGTGAGGAAAGCAGAATTCACTTACTCTATGATCCGATTATCATCTCAGAATTATATGAATACCATCAGGAACAAGTTAAACTGGGGTATTGATCAACGAAATTACTGATTACAGAGCATCGTTCAAGGGCGAACAATCTGCAAAGATCCGGCCGCTTTCCGAAGACCTATTCCATTATGTCAAGCGGATGCAAACTTGTAAATGAATGTTTGTGAGTTAATTTTCAGGTTTAAGTCGTTAAGGAAGAATAATGTCGCGGACTTAAGGGGGCCCTCCGCCTCCCTCCCCGCAGTAAATTTACAGCGAAGGGAAATACGCAACAACAAGCATGGCTATTATAGAGTGGATCAAATAAGCTATCTTTACTTTCAATATTGATATAACATGTTGTATATCAGTAGAATGTAGCTAGCGGTGGATTTTGTGAAATAGGCTTAGGTTTCCTCCGTCAAAGGAAGAAAAAGAACGCCTTTTGTTCGTTAAAACTGATTCAAAAAGTGAAACCGGAAGTACACAAGAAAAAAGCCCCAGCGTATTGCAGAGGCTTTTGACAAATGTTTGATTATGATTTAATAATCCTATTATCCGTTGTCGACCCTGACAGCAAAGGAATCAATTTTCCCGTCTGGTTTGACTCCATCAATGAGTACTGAACCCTCTTTCTTCTCGAAAGCAGATCTAACATCCTGCGTAGTATATACGCGCTGTTTGTCTATATGAGTGATAACAAAGCCTTCTGGGATGTTTTTCTCTTTCAACGGACCGGATGAAAGTTTCTTTATCCTGACGCCATTACGGATTTTTAGATCAAGTTTTTCTTCTCTTGTCAGGTTCTCGAATGTAGCACCAAGAATTTTAGTTTCTTCACGATTATCATTTAGCACTATTTCAGTTTTTCCGTCCTTAGATTGCAAAACCACTTCCTTGATATACGATTTTCCAGCTCTGAGCACTTTTATGTTCACCTTATCGCCCGGATGGTACTTACTTATCTGCTCCTGTAGGGTCGATATCTTGTTGACTTCTATCTCCTCAACGGCGAGAATGATATCTCCTTCCTTTATACCTGCTTTATCTGCAGCTCCATCTTTTACAACACCAGGTACATAAACGCCTTCAATTTGGTCAAGGCCTTTTTCGTCAGCCAGTTCTGCAGTGATATCCTGTATCTGCACACCCAGCAGTGCCCTTTTGACCTCACCGTATTTTAAGAGATCATCAAGGATCTTCTTTGCCAGATTTACCGGAACTGCAAAAGAATAGCCGGAATATGACCCTGTTTGAGATGCTATAGCCGTGTTAATTCCGACCAGTTGACCTTTGGTGTTTACCAAAGCTCCCCCGCTATTGCCAGGGTTTACTGCTGCATCCGTCTGAATGAAGTTCTCTATGGCATACTGAGAATTCTGACGCAGTAAATTGATGTTTCGTCCTTTAGCACTAACGATGCCTGCTGTTACCGTAGAGGTAAGGTTGAATGGATTGCCCACAGCAATCACCCATTCGCCAACTTTTAGTTCATCGCTGTTCCCAAAACCAAGAAAAGGAAGATCGTCCTCTTCAATTTTAAGGAGTGCCAAGTCCGTTTCAGGATCCCGCCCAATAAGTTCAGCCGGATAGCTCCGTTTGTCGTTAAGGATCACTTCAATTTTAACCGCATTGGCTACAACGTGATTGTTGGTTGCAATGTAACCGTCCTTTGTGATTATCACCCCTGAACCGGAAGCTTCCTGAGGTCCTCCCCAGGGGATTTGAGGTAAATGACGAGGGTCTATTCCTTCAAATCCAGGAAAACCACCCTGTGATTCCATAGATGTTTTAATGTGAACCACCGTGGGTGTAGACACCTCTGCCACATTGACAAAATCCAACTGACCCGCATTTAGTAATTCATTTTGATTCGTGAAATGAATATTCTGTTTATCCTCAAGGGACTGCGGAGTGTTGGCAGAAATGAACATGTTGTTAATCCCTAGCGCTGCCAGCCCACCAAGCAACGCAACAGTAAAAATCCATATCGCTTTTTTCATACAATAAACTTTAATTAACGAAATAACAAAATCAGTACCACTTGTATAGCAAATAGAATACCAATAAATCCTCGATATTTGTAACGACTGTAGCGAAAATTAGATGTGTTCAAATTGCCAAATTCGATTAAAGTATATTAACTATCTACAAAATGTGGGGATATAAAAGACTTTCTGATCACAAAATGGTAGAGGAGATCCGCAGCGGGAATCAGGAAGTGCTGGTGTCATTGTACAGGAACAGCTATACTATGGTGCGAAATTTTATTCTAAGGAACAGCGGGACAGAAGATGAGATCGATGATGTACTTCAAGATAGCTTGATCGCAGTATGGCAGAATGTTAACAAGCCTGATTTTATGCTCAAAGTTAAAATGAGCACCTACCTGATGTCCATAGTTAAAAATTTGTGGTTTAAGCGTCTCAAGAAAAAGTCAAGATTTACAAAAGTTGACGAAACGGCACATATCCGTTCAGCTTACAGCGAAGATTTCAATTTCGCATTCGATAGAACGATCATCCGGAAAATGGTTGAGGAAATGGATGAGGCATGCCGCAAGCTGTTGAGTTATTTCTATTTCGATGGACTTGAAAATAAGGTGATTGCAGAAAAGCTTGGGTATGCAAATACAGATACTGTGAAATCAAAGAAGTACCAGTGCTTTTCAAAACTTAAAAAAATAGTGAATGATCAATTTACCAAAGACGACTTCTTTGGATAAATAAGAAAATGAGCGAAGAACAGAACATACATGATCTGATCGATAGGTACCTTAAAGGAGAACTTGACAGGGATGAACTTGATCGCTTCCGCAACCGACTGCGGAGTGAGCAGGATTTTGCCCGGGAAGTTGAGCTTCATCGCACGCTCGTAGAGGAGATCACAGATGCCAGGAAAAGAGAACTGAAGTCGTACCTTAAGGAAAATGCTAAAGTTGAATATATAGGCAATATTTGGGGAGCAAAATGGCTTTATGCCTCCGCAGCAATTATTGTAGTAATGGTTGGAATGTTCTTCCTTACAAAACAATTGCAGACAGATGAAGGCATCGTGCAAAAAGAACAGACGGAAGATCAGGTTACAACAGAACAGGAAAGAGCACATTATAAACCGGCTCCCGAAAGCGAACTTGCAGATTCACTGGCTGAAGATTCCGTAGATATCAGATTCGCCTTTGGAGTTGTGGCCGAGGATGAGGAGGTTGAATCTGAAAGGATGATGAATGATAATGCTGCAAGTAAAGAGTTTGCTTCTGAATACAGTGAAATGAGTGAAAATGAGCGAAAACTGGAAGCAGATGAAATACAGGATTCTCTGGTCAGAGCAGATAAGTTGGTGTCAAGTTCCAGCTATGCTGTAGTCGTAATTAGATCGGCGAATAAAGTGAATGCATACCTGAAGAATGCAGATAAAGTGGCAGTCACCGAAACAACCATCGCAGATGAAGAACTAAAAGAAAAAAAGAAAAAAGGAATTTTCGGCAGGTCAAAGGACGATGCTGATGCTGAACCTTCATCTGAGGATGATTATGACGTTTCAACTGAAAGCAGAACCATATCAAGTCGCCAGATCGATGTGGAGTTCTGGTCGAGCCCAGTTAACTTTAAAGGGTATAAGTATGACAGATCTGTACTCCTACTTTATGGCGTAGCTCCCACGGAATCAATAAGTTTCACTGAATATCAGGGAGTGCTATATATGAGCCGCAACGGACAATATTATACAATTACTCCTGCAAGTAACTTTGTCAAGTTTACAAAGCTTACAAACTCATCGGTCATTAAGGAACTTAACCGGTAACTTTACAACGTGAAAATTACATTCTATAAATACCACGGTACCGGTAATGACTTCATATTGATAGATGACAGAAGCAGGGGTATGAAACTCGAAAATCTGAATATCCCACTACTTTCCGATCGTCACTTTGGTATTGGCTCAGACGGCGTGATACTGATACGGAACCATGCGGAATACGATTTTGAAATGGTCTTTTTCAATCCTGATGGCAGTCAGAGCTTTTGTGGCAATGGCAGCCGATGTGCAATGCAGTTCGCAATGGATATGGGTATCGTAGGCGACACCGCCAGATTCTTATCTACGGATGGAGCTCATCAAGCTTACAGTCTGGATGGTGGATGGGTGAAACTTCAGATGCATGATGCCTTGCCTCCTGTGAAAGTTGGTAATGATCTTGAAATTAACACCGGTTCGCCACACTACATCCGATTCAGAGAACTGGAAGGTTTAGACTTAATCAGTGAAGCACATGCTGTACGTAATAGCAAAGCCTATGAAAAAGCAGGTATAAATGTAAATTTTGTGGAGGCCGGTCCCGATGGAATCCGGATGAGGACCTACGAGAGAGGTGTTGAAGACGAAACCTTGAGCTGTGGAACCGGAGTAACTGCGGCAGCACTGGCAACGCACTTCATGTCAGGAGGACAACAAGGAGAATTTAGAATGAATGTGCATACAAAAGGAGGAGATCTTCGCGTTGAATATAATTATACCGGAAAGAAGTATACAAACGTGTATCTATGCGGACCGGCAAAATTTATTTTTAAAGGAGAAATAGAGATCTGAGTTAGCCGAAATCTCCTGTATCAGATCATCATGGTATAGTGTTTGTACTTACCATAATAACATGCGATATATTTTATTGAACATTATGGCCCTATTTGCGTTCACCGCCTTTGCGCAGGTTGAACAAATGGACAGTGCATCCATTGCAGATAAGGATTCCAATAAAATGGTCAGATACTGGATGTATGATACAACAGGCCTCATTGAGATACAAATGAGCGAAGGTGACACCATGTTCGTTTATGAGTTTGAAGAATATATCGCAAGGGACTTTTCAACGGATGAACAGAAAAAGGAATTTGAAAGGCTGAAATACAATGTACGGAAAGTGCTGCCTTATGCAAAACTGGCAGCATTCCGACTTCAAATGATGGAGGATAACCTCAATATGATAACCTCCCGAAGAGAAAGAGATAAATATATTAAAGAAACAGAAAAGGCCATAAAAGATGAATTTATGGCAACACTAAAGAACATGAGCCGGTCTCAGGGAATTTTGCTAATAAAGCTTATTCACAGAGAAACAGGAAAGTCCACCTATGATATTCTAAAAGGGTATAGGGGGAACGCAGAAACATTCTACTGGAGTATGTTTGCCAAGATGTACAGGGCTGATTTGAAATCACGGTATGATCCTATCCTGGATTACCAGATCGAGTACATCATAAAACACTATAATCTGGAATAAATCCAGATTCTGATCAACGGTACATCACTGAATTAACAGCCTCTATGATACGTTCTACAGAAGGCAAATATGCTTCCACCAGTGTAGGAGCATACGGAAGTGGAACGTCACGACTGGTGACCCTAATGATGGGTGCGTCCAGGTAATCAAAGGCATTCTTCTGGATCATGAAACTGATCTCTGAAGAGATTGATGCTAACGGCCAGGCTTCCTCCACAATAACAAGGCGATTTGTTTTCTGAACTGATCTGATCACGGTATCATAGTCCAGTGGCCTCACGGTTCTCATGTCGATCAGCTCCGGCTGAATGCCGTTCTTCTTCATTTCAACGACAGCATCTTCCACAACACGCATCATTTTGCCGAATGTGACAATGGTAACATCGCTGCCTTCTTCAACGATATGCGCTTTGCCAATCGGCAATATATATTCTTCTTCAGGAACCTCTCCTTTTAACCCGTACATCTGTTCGCTTTCCATGAAGATAACAGGGTCGTTGTCACGTATAGACGCTTTTAATAATCCTTTGGCATCGTATGGGTTCGAAGGAACCACCACTTTAAGGCCCGGAGTATTGGCAAACCAGTTCTCAAAATTTTGAGAATGCTGGGCGCCGAGCTGACCAGCTGAACCAGTAGGACCCCTGAATACCATCGGACAAAAAAATTGACCGCCACTCATTGAATTAATCTTTGCCGCAGCATTTATTACCTGGTCAATTGCAACCAGTGAGAAATTGAACGTCATGAATTCGATGATCGGCCGGAGACCATTCATCGCGGCACCAACACCAATGCCTGTAAAACCCAGCTCTGCAATAGGAGTATCAATAACTCTCTGAGGACCGAACTCATCAAGCATACCCTGACTTACTTTATATGCACCGTTGTACTCAGCAACCTCTTCTCCCATGAGAATGACGTTCTCGTCTCTCCTCATCTCTTCGTTTAATGCTTCCCTTAGCGCTTCTCTGAATTGAATTGATCTCATTTAAATTATTTGTGCAAAAATAGAAATAACCTATTGTTCTGTTACGACTCTATTGCGTATTTCCTCGGAGTGGTCCCAAATCTTTTCCTGAATGCTTCAATATAATGGCTACTGCTGTTGTAGCCAATCTGATCCGCAATCTCATTTACCTTGAATCCCTTCTGTAAAAGCGATTTTGAATAATTCAATTTGTACTCCTTTAGATATTGATACGGCGGCATCCCGTAAATGCTTTTAAATCCAACCTTTAAATTGTATTCGTTCATACCAATTTCCTTTGAAAGCTCCTTAATCGAAGGAGGACTTACCATTTTTAACAACAATATTCGTTTGGCATTTTTTATCCTTACAATGTTGTCCTTGTCTTTTAGAAAAGGACAGGATTCAAATCTGTCTGACTCCGGAACATTGTAACAATAACTCAAAAGTTCTAAAACCTTTGCCTTGTAATAAACCGACTTTAATGCTGTAGGGACAAACGGATCGACGAGACTTTCAAGAACGGATTCCGCGGCAAGAGGTACCGTCTCAATAGCATAGTTCCTGACTCCGAAACCGTCAAAATTTTGAGTCACCTCATTTTGTATATCCTCGATCAGAACCGAGTGAATAAATTTAGTGGTTGCGACAATATGCACAACATCCACTCCATTCTCAGTATCCGAAGAAAGAACAAGCGGCAGGTCTTTCTCAGAGTCATAAATAATGAAATAACTGCCCTGATCAAGTGTGCGCTCGTAATGCGGGCCAAAACCAAATTTCAGGTTCCCGTTATCACAAAAAAAGAAATGAACCATATTCCTTTCAAGGTTAAATGTGCTTCCACTCTTATATTGTGTTGCAATCGAAATAGAAATATCCTTTGTCTTAATTAGTGATCTCATTGCAATTTATGCGATATTTACCTGTTTTTAATTTTACATTACGGGCAGCAAAGGTAATCAAACAGGGCATTGATGCGCAATTTAAAAGGGAATGAAGTTTTTCTTTTTGCGATATAAATGTTCCATTTTACGACAGCTTTGTAAAATGAATATATATTCCTTTGCATAAATTTTAAATTAATGAAGCGATTTTTTACAATTATCTTTTGTTTGGTTTCCCTGGGAGTTACAGGTCAGGAATATGCTGACACAACTTATTCAAATGGGATAAACGATGTTTTTTATTCTTTTAGAGGTGGAGTTCTCAAAACAGTACCTTCTGACAACTGGGACATTGCTTTTGAGATAAATGGATTCACAGCATCCATCATTATCAATGACGGAGCTGGCGTGGAACTTTATAAGGCACCTTATAACTCGTCACAATGGTCTTCTTTTGATACTACGGGGATGTCAGGCTGGTCAAGACAGCACAATAGTCTGAAGTACTGGGAACAAGGAGCATTCAACCGTGGATTGTCAGGTGATGTGGATCTAGGATGGGGGAAATATGACCTCAACACGCATCAGGTAGTTGGCGATTCTGTCTTTTTGATCAGATTGAGGAACGGTGATTATAAAAAGATCATGATCATTAACCTGGCGAGCAATACCTATCATTTCAAATATGCGAACGTCGATGGATCCAATGAAACCTCAAAAGCCCTCGCGAAAAGTAGCTTCTCGGGTAAAACATTTGGCTATTTTTCAATTGTAGATGGTACAAGTCTCGACCGTGAACCAAGCGGAACTCAATGGGACCTAGTGTTTACAACTTACCTGCTTCCAATAAATATGGGTACCATCGTTTATTACCCGGTATATGGTGTTAAATCTAACAAAGGCGTTGAAATCGCAAGAAGAACAGGCGTTGATGTGTCCAATAACGACACATTCAATCTGACCTGGGAATACAACATTACAAACATCGGCTCTGACTGGAAAGTCTTTGACAATCAGAATCAGGTCTATAATATGGTCGAAAACCTAAGTTTTTTCATTAAGACAAACCTTAAAGAAGTTTGGAAGATGTATTTCACTGAATATGTCGGAGGTAATGAAGGCATGTCGGTATTTAATGTTACCGGTCTCTCTACCTCTTCAATAACTGAATCTCTAAAGGGGAAAATAAAAGTTTACCCTAATCCGGCCAATTCTGTATTGAAAATTAATTCTGAAGTTAACCTTTCCAATGTTGAATTAACACTTGTAGACCTTCAGGGCCGGTCTGTAAATTCAGTGTCTGAGGCGCTTGAAATGAATGTGTCTGACCTGTCTTCAGGGATCTATATGCTGCAATTGATCTCAAACGAAGGGACATTTACGCAAAGAGTTATTATTCAGTAATATGCTGAATTTTTTCAGTGCTAAATATTTTGATATCAGAACAAAAAGGGTGCTCGGGGGATCACCCTTTTCTGGTCTTTTGGTCCTGTTATTATGGTTTTGTTCTACAACAAATGTCCTTGGACAGATAAGTGTTAAAGTGCTTGATTCAAGCAATATGCCGGTGCAGTATGCAGAGATCACTTACAGCCTTTCATCAGGACAGACCAGATATGATCTCACGGATGAGCAAGGGGTACTGAATATTACGGCAACGATTGAAAAAAGCTATGTTATCGTCCGGCAAATTTCAAAGGTCGGATACCATTCGCTTACTCCAGATAAAAAGGTGCTGGCCGGACAATCGGTCAAATATGTGCTGATAGCTAATCCTGAGGAACTGGAAGAAACGATCATAACCGTTCAATATACTAAGAAGACCTCAGCGCAAGCCATAGAAAAAATACAGGTAATTGACCGAAAAGAAATCGATCAGATCGCTGCAAATAATTTACGCGATGTGCTTCAAAATCAACTGAACGTTAGAATAAGCCAGGATAATTCAACGGGAACAGTGCTAAGCCTGATGGGTGTGTCCGGGAATAATGTAAAGGTCCTGGTTGATGGTGTTCCAGTCATTGGAAGATTGGACGGGAATATCGACCTCTCACAGTTGAACCTGAACGACATCGAGCGAATTGAAGTTGTCGAAGGGCCCATGTCCGTCAGCTATGGCTCAAATGCCCTCGCAGGGGTGATCAACCTGATAACGAAGAAAGGGAGCGATAAAAGCTGGGCAAATGTCACCGGATATTATGAATCAGCAGGCAATTATAATTTTGATGGCGCACTGAATTTTAAAATCAAGAAAACTGATCTAAGAGTCAGCGGCGGAAGATATTTCTTTGGAGGCTGGTCAGACAAAGAGTATGGTAGATGGCAGCAATGGAAACCAAAAGAGCAGTATTTCAGTCGAATACAGCTCCATCGCAACTTTGGTAAAACGTCTGTCCGTCTGAAATCAGAAGGATTCAAGGAACTGCTGCTGAATAAAGGTCGACCACTCGGCCCATACTACGAAACCGCCTTTGATGAGGATTTTCATACCTATCGCCTGGATCAGGGTGTTTTTGTGGAACGTGAGATCAATAAAAACAGTGCAGTCCAGATCATAGGTTCGTATAACTACTTTTACCGAAGAAGGGACAAGTTTTTCAATGACCTGGTTGCACTGGACAGGGTCCGGACCATTGGCAGCGGTGATCAGGATACCAGTACTTTTATCGCTCTGACCTCCAGGGGAACATATAGCAACTTCAAAAGCAACTCACGCCTGCACTACCAGTTCGGCTACGATATCCGTTCAGAAAAAGGCCATGGCATCCGGCTATCTCAAGCTGATGAAAGCGGCGATCCGACAATTTCGGACTATGCGTTGTTCGGAAGCGCAGAGTGGAGACTGACCAGCAAATGGTTGCTTAAACCGGGTATAAGGGTAGCATACAATACTGCTTATGATGCTCCGGTGGTCCCAATGCTTGCAGCCAGATATAAGAAAGGACCGTTTACCGGTCGTATATCTTATTCACGGGGATTCAGAGCACCTGAACTGAAGGAGCTCTATCTGTCTTTTGTCGATGTAAATCACAATGTTCTGGGCAACAAAGACCTGAACGCTGAATATTCACATAATTTTATTGGATCAGTTCAAAGAATGATAATGCTGAATCGCAAAGAACTAAAGGATCTTGCTTTTATTAAACTCGAACTTTCCGGATTTTATAATACGATCAAAGATCGAATAACCCTGGCAAATACTACCGGAACGTTGTATACCTATATTAATGTCGATGAGTTTCAGACAATGGGGGTTAACAGCATCGTGAATGGCAGATTTAATAAATTCAGTGCTCAGATCGCCGCAAGCTATATCGGCCTTTCAAATCGAAAGGATGAAGCAGACGCAGGAGCTCCTAATTTCAGTTTTTATCCTGAACTACGATTTCAAGGGAGGTATGATTTCAAACATTTTGGAGTAAATGCCGTATATAAATATAATGGCGTCCAGGCTATCTGGACAGTGAATCCTGAAAACGGAGAATTGTCACAGCTGAATCTCGAAGGCTATGGCTTGCTGAATGTTAATTTATCGGGAACGGTTTGGAAAAGAAAAATTCTTTGGTCTGCCGGGGTTAAGAATGTGTTAAATGTAACATTTATTAGGCAGGAGGTTAAATCTGGAGCACATACTTCCGCAAATACGCAACAACCTATAGGTACTGGAAGAAGTTACTTCGTGCGACTGACGTATAAATTTTTTAACAAATGAGAAACACTCTATTATTGATATTGACCATAGCTGTGACCGGATGTTTTAAAAAAGACGTCCCGGTGGATCCATATCCACGTGGAGACGCCATTGAAGCGGTCATTGAGATGGGACAGGGTTATAACAACCAGGTTTTTTATTCTTTTGGTGAGAACAGCATAGTGAAAACAGTACGACGTGTCGACTGGGATATCGCTTTCAGCTGCACACCGGGCTCGAATACCGTAAGAGTCAATAGTTCGAGAGGAATGTATGCAGCACTGGCTAACGATCGTTCGTTCGCATCTATTTCGGATACCTCCGGTCTCGCGTTCAAATGGGATGCCTCAAGTGGAAACACTGATACACTGGCTATCAAATTGACTTCCGATACTGGACAGTTTGTGCTAAACCTGGGATATGGTGAGAATTTTGAAATCCTTGGATTTAAAAAGATAAGTTTCAGGTTCCGAAATGATACCCTGAGGTTTACCTGGAGCAACCTGGACAATACCGGTCAGGGTTCAGGGGCAATAACCAAGGATACAATTTATAATTATCAGCACTTCTCCTTGTTAAATGGACAACCCCTGTCAATTGAACCACCTAAAAAGGACTATGATATTTTCTTTAGTCAGTATATCTACTATTTTGAAGAACTGGACGTACCATATCTGGTTTCAGGTGTATTGCTGAACCCCTTCAATACGTTAGCGACCCGCTATAAGGGAATGAATTTTGAGGAATTCTCTGCTTCTGATCTTGATCCGTCAGACCTGTCTGGTAAGGCCGATATTATTGGTTACGATTGGAAATGGTATGATCTGGACCTTGGCTTCTACACGGTAGATGTGAACACTATTTATGTAATAAGATCCTCGGAAGGCTTTTTATATAAAATGCACTTTGTTGATTACTACAACAACCTCGGGATCATCGGATACCCGCGAATGCAGCAACAAAAGATCTAACTTTAAAATCCTCTGAACGTTTCAGCGGTGCCCCAGGGGATACTTGCCAGCATTACAACCATTGCTATGAGGAAAAAGATCGTAGCTCTCTTGTGGCTTTGTACAGCTGAACTGGCTTTTCTAGCTTTACTTTTACCAATGTGCACGAGGGCAACACTAACCAACATGCCAAATGGGTGTTCAATAAGGATCATACGCAACTGATCATTTTTCATTACCACTGCCATTCCTGAAGACAATGCATTTTGCACACCAGGGCTAATGAAAAGGAGAAATAATCCAATCACTAATTGAATGCTGATGATCATAGCAAAACGAGATGCCCAGGCAGTGTCGCTTTTTGTCCAGTCCTTTTTCCCGGTCCAGCCGGTAATCCCCCTGAATATTGATATGAGTGCCAGTATCAAAACCAGCCATCTCAACCATGAATGTAATGCAAGTGCGAATATATACGGATCCATATCTGTTGATTTGCGCAAATATAGAAATTACGAACTGAGTTGTGTCCTTAATTGAAGAAGCATCTCAATCAAGATCGTTCTTTAGGTTTTTCCTGGCCTGTTTCTCGAATTTATTTTGAAATTCTTTTGTTTTATAAATCGGGTCCAGCTTGTACAGACCACGCAGGATCTTTTCCCTTTTGGACCGATAGATCATTCCTGGTACGAATTTGAACTCGTTCCTTATCTTATTGGAATTTTCCTTATAAATGATCTCAGATTCTCCCAGGGATGCAAGATCAAGGTCCAGTAATACATTTGTATCGTTGTCTGCGGTAGGGCAATGGTCTTCTGTTGCCATGATCTGCTTGTGGCAGGCAACGATCCTCATTGGTGGCAAACCCAGCTCAGCGAGCCTTTCTGATGCAAGATCAGCACTGGCTTTTTCATTGTCATTTCTTTGAGGAATGTAAATAATGTCGTGATAGAATATGGCAAACATCAGTACATCAGGATCATTTATCTCACCGTTATACTCACTTAACCTATCCAGCATGTACTGAATGTGTCCCAGGTCATGATAATATCTGCTGGTATCTGAATACTGCCGCTGGATCTCACTGAATAGCTTATTAATCACTATTTCGTCTTCGGTGTACTTAGAAGCAAGATCGTACCAGATATTTTTTATTCGTGCTACGTTCAAGAGGTTAGTTGTTAGTCAATAAAGGTAAGAGATATATTTATTTATGCAATATTTCTTTATCGCATGCAATGTCAAATTCTGAAAATAAGCAAATCTTAACCATGGTGTAATAGATTGTGGACCGACGATTTTAAGCTCTATGATAAATTTTTATAACCTATAAGAAAATGGTTGATGTAGGACCTGTTGAAGACCTCTACTTTCCTGAAATTGGTTGAAAACATGGCCGTCATCTCATTTAATACAATTTTATCCTTCTCGGACCTGACAACCTGGTTGAAAATTACTGTTCCATTATCTGAGCAGCAATTGGAAATGGCACGGGTGAATTGTTCGGAATGGAATTCCTGAGGTACTTCAAGATCATGGTATAGATCCACGATTACAAGATCATACTTTTTATTATTGCTGCTAATAAAAGATAGCGCGTCGGTGTTATGGATAGTAAGGCCCTGTACCTGAGGGAAAAATTGATGATAAAGATCAATTACAACCTGGTCGTATTCCACGGCATCTTGTGTTGTATCCGGAAATATTTTAATGAGCTCTGATGGAACACTCGCGACTCCCATACCTAGAGTAAGACATGATCGAATTGGTTTTTGATCAAGCTTAATAGCCCTGAACACTTCTTTAAATGCTTTCAGAAGGTTTCCGT
>DJML01000131.1 GCA_002436505.1 Bacteroidetes bacterium UBA6491
GTGTTTTTAAGATCACTGAAGGTTTCGTCGACCTTTTTGGAAAAGAAAGAATAAGAAATACGCCGATCTGTGAATCGGCCATTATTGGGGCAGGACTAGGAATGTCAGTCAAAGGCTGGAAATCTGTTATAGAAATGCAATTTGCAGATTTTGTAAGTTGTGGCTTTAATCAAATAGTAAACAATCTGGCAAAAGTGCACTACCGCTGGGGCCAGAATGCCGATGTGGTTATCCGGATGCCAACAGGTGCTGGGGTGAATGCAGGTCCTTTTCATTCTCAAAGTAATGAAGCATGGTTTTTTCATGTTCCCGGCTTAAAGATAGTATACCCGGCTTTCCCAAACGATGCTAAAGGGCTGCTAATTGCTGCAATAGAAGACCCGAACCCGGTGCTTTTCTTTGAACATAAAAAACTCTATCGAAGCATTAAAGATGAAGTAAATGAGGCGTATTTCTCAGTCCCGATAGGAAAGGCCTTCCCCGTTAAGGAAGGTGATGATCTGAGTATTATCACATATGGCATGGGTGTGCACTGGGCACTGGATGCCGTAAATGAGCTTGGGATAAGCGCTGATATTATCGACCTAAGAACATTGCTTCCCTGGGACAAGGAAACAACCATGCAAAGCGTTTTGAAAACAGGCAAGGTCCTGGTTCTTCATGAAGATACGCTTACGGGTGGGATCAGCGGAGAAATTGCGGCATGGATCTCTGAACACTGTTTTGAATCACTGGATGCCCCTGTTAAAAGAATTGGAAGTCTGGACACCCCGGTCCCCATGGCACCAGATCTTGAAAATAATTTCCTCGCTTCGTCAAGGCTCAAAGAAGCTCTTCAGGAACTTATTTCATACTAATTATCAATAGATTTCTATTATTTTAAAGGTGTTTTTATTGAACTCCACCTTGTCTCCTTTCTTTTTGCCAATGAACGATGCCATTAAGGGAGCACTGCGCGATATCAGCAGATAGGTCTCCCCGTCCATTTCTAAGCGGCCAAGTCCGGTAGATACAAAAAAATTGTTCTTGTCTGTAATCACCAAAGCCCCGTTCTCAACAATATCAGATACATGCTCCGGATTGATCCGCTGGAGTAAATTCTGCATTTTGACAAGATTATCAAAGGCGTTCCTGAGCTTGTCAAGTTCCTGCCTGGCCATCTCCCTTCCCGTCTCAAATTTATCTCCAACACTGCTCTTTTCGTTTTCCATTACGGATTCTAAAGCATCTTCAATATCTTGCCTTGTATGAGAGATCCGTTCACCTATCACCGCCATGGCATGTTCATGAAGCCTTTTTTTAATGTCTTTCAAACCGATAAATTATATAGTCAAAGGTTATAAAAAAAAAACTGCATTACATAGGTCAAAAACCCGGTATCTGACATTTTTTAACTAATATCATCGTACATCCTTTGCGTCAAAAGCTCACTTTACTCTTTGATAACCCCGTAAAATTCAGGTATTTTACATTTATATGACAATTTAATACACAACGATGATACACAGTCTAAGCTTCTGTGTTAGCGCAATTCATGCTATCTGATTGCAGTAATATTACATGTAAAGGAAAACATGAGAATCAAATGTTTCTTTCAGCCTCATGAAAAAGAAAAAAATTTGTACATTCGACACATAAAGATAGGCCAGGCACATATATGTTCAGACTTGGACCTCATAAATAAATTCTTAGTTAAAGTAATAAAAGTATGAAAGCGTTTTTACAAAAATTAATTCTGTTGGTATTTGGTTTCACTGCTATGCAGGCCAGTGCACAGGAGAACATCGCCCCTAAAGCTACTACAAGCTGTCAGGGTTCCGGAGGTGTTACTCCTTATTGCTGGAATTGGAACAGGATAAATGACGGAGTAAACAACTCATGTGGCAGCCAGGAGGCATTTATCTGGACCACATCCCCCCCTAACGGATCGGAATGGATGCAATTCGATTGGACAAGACCTTATCTGATCGGTGAAATTCACATTTACCATGCTCAAACTACTGGAAGATTCCTTACCGGTGGTACTGTCCAGAAGTGGGACGGCACAAAATGGGTCGACCATTACAAATTCAGCGGATTAAGTCAGTCGAATTGTGACAACAAGGTCACCTTTACTCCTTTCGTAGGAGACAAAATGAGAATCACAGATTTCAAACCCGGTACAGGCCAAAACAGTAACCTGAACTACAGGGAAATAGAGATCTGGGCTTTGTCAAGTGAATTCGATGCTGGTATAACTGCTCTGGTTCAACCTGCAAATTTGTGTAACTATACGCAAGACATCACTGTAAGACTGCAGAACTTAGGTTTGCAGAAGATCGACAGTGCAGAAGTGCATTGGTCTTTGGATGGCGTTTCTCAAACTCCGGTTTTGTGGAATAAAGGAGCAAACTTTAATCTTAGCGATACCATTACTAAAGGAGCTTATGCAGATATTAATCTGAAAACAAACCATACATTCACTGAAGGTGTTGACGTACAGATCAAAGCCTGGTCTGTAATGCCAAACGGAAAACAGGATACTGTGCCTTTCAACGATACACTCGACTATACCTTCGAATTCCTTGGTTCGCCAAGTGACCCGGGAGTGGTTGACGTAAGAAATTGTGGTATAGGCAGGGTTGAACTTAAAGCTACTCCAGGAAATGCTAAGGACAAAGTGCTTTGGTTCGACGAAAGAAAAGGTGGAAATATTGTTGGTGAGGGAACTACGATTCTTTCTCCTTTCCTTACCAAATCAGATTCTTTCTTTGCTCAATCAAGTAAATTATCTACCAACATTCACGAAAACGGCATCAACGGAACCTATATCATTACAGGTAATTTTGGTGTGGAAAATGGCGCATACTGGAACGTTACGCCAAAGAATCCTATCATATTGGATTCTGTAATTGTTAGAATGTATCAGCTTTACGCTGGAACAACGTACAGATTGTATTACCGTGAAGGCGGTTTTGGTGGCTATGAAACCAATGGTAGTGCCTGGACCCTGGTAAAACAAGGTGCACAGAATCCATATTCTGCTCCTCAGGGCGCTATGTTGGCTGTGGAAGATCTTGGTCTTATCCTTGACGGAAATAAAACCTATGGATTCTACTTCACAACGGATCCTTCTGCCGGCGTTGGTAACGATATCTGGGTTGGGACCGGAAATACAGCATATGACAACGGTGAAGTGACTATTCAGGGCGGCTCTTGTGGTCAGGGACTATTTGGAAGTGTAGGAATATATACTACCTATAGTCAGGACCTGAGAATCGGTTACACAAACCTTACATGTAACTCAAATCGTATCAGACTGGATGTTGAGATCGTTCCTACTCCTTACGGCGCATCGCTTGTGAAAGGAACAAATTACAATGGTGTTTTTAACACTGGAAAATCTCTTGATCCTGACTTTGTTGCTGAAGAAAGAACAGCAGTATATGAACTGACCCCTCCAACACTCTATACAAATGGTGATTTCGGTACAGATTGGGTGATATCTGACCTGTATATGGGAACAGTTAACGGAACCCCAATTCCTTCTACTGATACAACAATGTCGCTGCCTGGCGCTAATAATGGTGTTTTGACTTACACTCCTTCTCTGGGATGGGTGGACAGCACCATTATGTTACAGGTGACTTTGTACGATTTTAACGTGGACTGTGATTCAGTTCTGACAAGATACATCTATATCGCTCCTACTCCTCACCCTAATTTTGAAGGTGGTGACGTGTGTGACGGTGAGGCAGTGGAACTGACGAACCTTACAGAGATACACAGCGGTTTTGTTAACTATAAGTGGGACTTTGACGATGGAACTACAGGTGACTTTGAAACTCCGATCCATCTTTTCCCTGGCCCTGGAACTTATAAGGTTAAACTTACAGCTACTTCAGAGCTAGGTATTTCAAAAGACACAACCATCGATGTGGTCGTATATGAGATCCCAGATGTTAAATTCTCAGTGAAGAACAACTGTGAAGGAATTGCAGTTGAATTCCTGAATAAAACATCTATCTCTACAGGAACAATAGATTATAAATGGGATTTCGGTGATGGTAACACTTCTAATTTAGAGAGCCCGAAACACCTTTACAGCAAGCCGGGTGGTTATAAAGTAAATCTTCAGGCAACTGCCAATGGTTGTAAGAATGAATTAACTAAAAATGCGTTCCAGTTCGCACGTCCTGACGCCTCATTCACCGTTGACGGTAAATGTAGCGGCCAGCCAGTGACTGTAACTAACACTTCAACAATCGCCAACGGTTCATTTGGTACTAAATGGGACTTTGGCAGCGGAGAATATGGCACACTGGAAGCTGATGAGTTTACATTTGCGACAGGTGGAATGAAGCTAATCAAAATGAAAGCGATCTCTGAATTTGGATGTACTGACAGTGCAGAAAAAACAGTAACAATTGAACAGGCTCCTATAGCTGACTTCTCTTATGGGCCGCTGTGTGACGTTGACGATGTTGATTTCACTAACCTTTCAATTGAGCCGGCCGGTATAGCAACTATCTATGAGTGGGACTTTGGTGATGGTAACACAAGCACCATGAAAAACCCAACACATAATTACGCGCAGTACGGACCAGTAGTTATTTCTCTTAAAGCTACAGGAAGCAACGGATGCTTCACAACTAAAGTTGTTGAAGACCGTGTGCTTATCCAGCCAGTTGCTGAATTTACTGTTGGAGATGGCTGTTCAGGTGAACCTGTACAGTTCATTAACAAATCATTTGTTTCTGCCGGAAACATTGAATACCGATGGGACTTTGGTGATGAGGACTCTGCATTCGTAAACTCTCCTAAAAAGGTTTATAACGTGAATGAGTCAACTACTTTCTTCGCAACACTTACTGCATCCGTGCTTGGAGGTTGTGATGACCAGTTCTCTCTCCCTGTAACTATTGGCGAACAACCAACATGTGAATTTACTGCGACCAGAAGTACTTCTGACAGAACGGTATGGACATTCACTCCTGCAAACACTACCTATGGAGAAGATGCTTACATATGGGTGTTTGAAGGATCCGGTTTAAGCACTGAAGTGAGCCCGACACACTCTTTCGATTATGAAGACAATGAGTACCGTGTGATACTTCGTATTCAAACAATTGAAGGATGTATCTGTCAGGATTCAAATAACTTCGTTACTACATCATGGGGACTTGGTGTTGATGATCTTTCATTCAATAATGGGCTGAAAGTTTATCCTAACCCAACCGATGGAGTGGTATTCGTAGAGATTGAAAATTGGCTGGGCAGTGATCATGGTCAGATCCAGGTACTGGATATTACCGGTCGCGTGATCAACGCTACTGAAATCAGCGAAGCAAAACCTTCAGTTGATCTTAGCGGACTTTCTAGTGGTCTTTATACCATTAAAGTGATCAATAACTCGCAAGGATCAATACATACAACTCAGGTAAGACTACAATAGTTCTGAACATATATTAATTGAAAAGGCCATTCAAAACGAATGGCCTTTTTTTATTTTATAATCTTATTGTTCTAAAAATACAGTAACCAGGTAAATGATGTCTCTTCTAATAAAGGATTCGATCAGTTATCAAGAATAACCTAAGAGAAGTCCTGGTCTTTAAGATTGCAGCTTATAATTTGATCAATGTGCCTTTACTGTCGTAGAGTGCAGACCGCATTCTTTGCTTGATGTTTCCCACCACCATCTTCCGGCTCGCGGATGTTCACCTTCTTCAACAGCTCTTGTGCAAGGGGCACATCCGATACTGGGATATCCTCTGTCATGCAACTCGTTAACCGGAATGTTGCCTGTAGCGAGCAATTCGTCCAATTCCTGATCACTAACATGAAGCAAAGGGTGAAACTTGAATATTTGATTGGATTCGTCGTACTCCCATTGCGGCATATTCTTTCGGTTAGCACTCTGCTCCGCACGGATACCGGTTACCCATACCGCTTTGTTCTTCAGGCACCGCTGAAGAGGTTCTACCTTACGAACATAACAACATTCCTTTCGGTCCTCGACTGACAGATAGAATGAATTGGGACCCTTTTTTGTAACTAGCTCAGCAAGAGCTTTTGTATCAGGGCAGAAGACCTCGATGTGAATGTCATACCTTGACCGGGTGCGGTTAAAGAGATCAAGTGTCTCCTCAAATAACCTTCCTGTATCCAGTGTCGCTATTGAAATGTCAAGTGCATTGATCGCTATCAAATGAGTTATGTACTGATCTTCTTTGCCAAATGATGTGGTCAGTACGGCACTGCTGCCAAAGGCCCTGTTTACGGTTTTTAGCGCATCGGTAATGCTGAGTCCTTTTGTTCTTGATTCCCAATCGATCAAAGGTTTGTTCGTATCCATAGCATATCCTTTTGTAACTGCCAAAACAGAATTCACCCGTCCTGGTCAGCACAAATCTAACATTATTCTACTTATTTTATAGGGTTTATATACTTATCGGTCTAACAAATCGCGTAATGACGTGTTTTCCAGCACTTTAAGAGATTCATCTCGAACCCTGATCATTGTCAGTCGTAAATTGCAATTTTTTTCAGGGTGAACGCAGTCCTCACATTTTTCATAGTAATTAAGACTCACACAGGGCAAATACGCTATCGGCCCGTCCATAAGTCGAATTATATCAGCGAAATTGACTTCTGAAGGATCCTTTAGCAGATAATAGCCTCCTCCTTTGCCTTTTTTTGATCCAAGAAATCCTGCTTTTTTCATCTCTAGCAAAATAGCTTCCAGGAATTTATGCGGGATCTGTCTTGCTTCGGCTATTTGTTCTATCCGTTGTGGACCTTCCCCATTATGGCGAGCTAAATATTCAAGCGCATGAAAGGCATAACGATTCTTCTTGGATAACATCTACCGATAAATTGATTTAAAGCGAAAGATAGAATAAATCAATGAGATTTATTCGGCCTGACCCAAGTTTGTAAAATGCAAACAGGAAACAGACATTTAGTTCAACTTTCTTGTATTTAGATAAAAATTGTTGTGATCTTTGAATGACATGTATTCAATACCTGTTTTAAATGAACAGTACTATGTTTCTGGCAGTAGATACCGGAACTAAAATCATCAACCTATGGAAAACTTGCGCCTTTTATTCAAGTGTTCTCTGATCATTGTTTCCTCACTATCGTATGATCTGTCCTTTGGTCAGGAGGAAAGAACAGATCAGCTCCCAGATGACGTTTGGCAACTGATGGGAACCTGCGTTGAAAGTGAAAAGTTTGAATTCTTAAAAACTTCCTTTATTGCTCAAACTGATTCCTATGATAATCTCGTCTATAAAGATGAAGAAGAAACCATTGAGTTTTACTTCAGACCCTCAACACGTCACTTAAACCAGATCCGTGTGGACCTGACTTCGTATACCGGAAAACAGATCCTCGGTCTGAAAAAAGGGATGCGCAAGAAACAGATCAGGAACCTCCTTCAGCCCAAACAAGTCCTTCGCTACGGAAAAGGAAGCTATTTTATAGGGGAGAGATACAGTCTGCTTGCAGCTTTTGAAGGTTGGCCGATCAGGAAGCTTACAAGCTTTACCGTGATCTATGAAGGAGATTATTTTCCTGACAGGGACATGGACGGCATCGTAGATAGCCTCGACCAGTGTCCCGACGATATTGGCACTATTGATTTCCTGGGATGTCCCATGTTGTCCGGTGTCCCGCAAAAGGACGTAATTAATGCTCTTGCCTTGGAATACTGCAGAGTGGTCGATACCTTCAGAGCTATTTATGCTTTTCATACGCTACTCGTATTTCCTACATTGGAAGAGTCTGAATTTGATCACCTGCTCGTACCGCATAAGGGTTTTAATCCCGGAATATCGATCTCTCAATTTGATCAGATCGGACTGGTGTCGTTGCTTGAGACTGAACATGACACTTCACGTGCTTTGCACCTCGTATCAAAACCGATGCAGAATGATAAGATAAAGCGTGTTTTTGAAGGGCTGAAAGTGCATCTGGCTGATTGCCCGGGCCTTACTTCTCTTGACGAATTTTCATCGCAAGACATATATGGTCTTACTCTGATTAATGATAGCGGAGGATTGCTAAATGTGCATATGAAAATAATGCCAGGTGACCACACCAATGACCGTGTAATCGCGATCAGTATAGAAATAGTTCAATTAAGTAAAACAGCTACACCTGACCAGGAAGAATAAGGCACTGTAATAAGTCCCTGTATTAATAAAATATTTTGCCAGTTTTGAACTTCTGATCTTACCTGGCTTTTCCTTTTAAGATGAAGGGAACAACAGATTCCCGATTTTCTTCAGGTTCTGATTCCTGAAATATGCAGTAGGTGCGCTACCGGACTGATCTAATCCTTTTAATCTTCTTTTTTCTGTTGAGTCTTGTTTGATTTGATTGTTGATTTTATTGTCATCCATAGGACATTATAATAGCAAAAAATAAGCGGAATTCCTAATTTGATTTTCCTCAATCACTTTCTGTCGACGAAATACATGTGCATTTCACCTTTGCCTTTTGCTTCAACTCCTCCCCGGGCTTCGAAAGAGAACATCGGATCATTTTTGATCAATTCATAGGTGCTTTGTGAGATATTTGTCCGGCCGACATGACCATGGCTTTCCATTCTGGAAGCAGTATTAACGGTGTCTCCCCAGAGATCGTATTGAAATTTCTTAACTCCTACGATTCCTGCAACAACAGGTCCGGAATGGATCCCGACCCGCATCTCGAATGGGATCATACCATTTCTATCTCTTTCTGATTTCCTTTTAATGATATAATCAGTCATTTCGATTCCCGCTAAAACCGTATTTCGGGTAGATTCATCAGCAGGTACCGGCAATCCGCCAACGGCCATGTAACTATCGCCAATGGTCTTTATTTTTTCAATTCCATACTTGTCACAGATCGCATCAAAGGCCTTAAAACAATGGTCAATTTCACTTACAAGTTCTGCTGCTGACAACCTTTCTGAAGTCTGAGTGAATTCCTTGAAATCGGTAAAAAGGATGGTTGCCATTTCATAATTTCGGGCCTCTGATTTACCGCTCATCTTAAGTTCTTCTGCGATTTCTACCGGAAGAATATTCAATAGTAGCTCATCTGATTTCTCCTTTTCTTTTTCAATGATCTTCTTTGCCTTTCTTACAAACCGTAATCTACTCCATAATCCTCCTGAAACCAGAATAATGACAAGCCCGCTGTACAACATGATCCTTTTTCGGTTGCGCTCCTTTGCGAGCCTTTGATGGTACTCCAGTTCCATTTGAAATTTCTCTCTTTCATTCTGGATCTGCATATCGACCTGCAGGCTGGCCTTTTTCCCTTCTTCAGAAATAATCTCAGCCGACTTGATGGTAAAGAGTTTATAGTACTTATATGCATTTTCATAATCACCAAGTGATTCATATGCATTATACAGTACCCCCAGATTATCAGATATTTCTTTCTGCAAACCATTTTTCTCCGAATACAGGTAACCCTCAAGGGCAAGGTCACGCGCAAATTCATTTTCGCCGAGGCGAAGTTTGTTTGATGCACGCTCCGAGAACAGATAAGCGTTCCAGTATTTATTTCCGGATTCTTTGAAGGAATTTTGCGCTTTTAAATAGATGCTGTCAGGATCTGTCAAACTATCAAGACTGATCTGAATGTTCGCTTTGCTGACCAATACCATCGCCTCAAAATCTTCGTAAGATTTTTTATTACATGTCTTCCTGACCTCAAGCGCCAAATCCAGATAACGTAAAGCTTCATCATACTTCTCAAAACTTCCTAAGATCGAAGCTTTTGATCGGTATCCATTTGCCTCTTCCAGACAATTACCTGCCAGTTTGGCAATGGTGATCAGTTCTTCCCAGTAACTCTGTGATTTTTCTATTTCCTGTAAGCGACCTGCGGCATATGCCATTGATCCCAGTATATCGAGCATCCTGACAGTGTCATGCTTTTGTGTGAAATATTCATACGCATGATTCAGTACTAAAACATTTTCATCTATTATTCCAAGCCTGATCTTCAGTTGTGCTTGGAGAAGATTACAATTTACGACACCATCCTGATATTTAATGCTCTCAAACTTCTTTCTGGCTACCACGAACATGCTGTCACTTTGAGCATATTTGCCAACATTCCGGTACATTGATCCAAGGATCTGTTCGTAAGATGCCTTAACATATACTGGCAAATGATCTGAACCTATTTTGAGATACTCATTTAGCAGAATGATCTGGTCCTCCATAAATCGGTCATGCAATGCCGATTCAACTTTCTCCGGAACATTCGTTTTGAGCAGCGCACTGAAAGCTGTGAGGACAGAATCCTTTTCGGACAAACTTTTGCCCATAACGGACATAAAGAATGAGTTCCCAATAAGAATTACCAAAAACAGGCTCACACGACGCATAATTGCGTTAAAAATAACGAATCACCGCATACATTGCATGAAATTTATTAATACAGTGAATAAATTATAATCAACTGTTGGCCACAGTTTGTTTCCTTTGCATTACCAATTCATCCTGACGCATTACCGTAAAAAAGTTGTGAGAAAAACCTGGAACAAGTTAAAAGATCGATATAAAATTCAAAGCGACTGGCAGGCTGTGCTGGTCCTTTTTATCTTTTCAGTTGCAGGTTCGAGCATCATGTTCGTAAAGAAACCCGTCTTCCGACTGATCCGGTTCGACAGTATAAACTTCATCCCGTTAAAGGTTATCACCTATATCGTTTTCATCATCCCAACGTATTATCTTTTCCTTTTTGTCTGGGGCAACATACTGGGGCAGGGACAATTCTTTAATCCGTTGATAAAGAAGATGCTTGGGAGATATGTTTCTATATTTAAGCGAAGTAAGCATTAACTTCCTTCGTCATAATTCAAAAATTGATCCCGAGAAGTAGAATTATCAGTGAAGATCGTCAGAAAGTTGTATTCCATGGGGGGATCGTTACTGATCAATAAATTGTTAAACACCTGCAATTCTGAACCAGTTCATGAAAAACCTCTAAGCACGGGAGGCACTCAGGATCTAAGATGAAGAATACCAGTACACTGTATTTAATCTATTGACATGATATACCTGTGCTTTTATACTGGCACTTATCACAGACACATTAATACAGGTCTATTCGAAGAATGGATTCATTGATCATAGATTAGCCGATGATCAAAACATTTGTCAGATCAATGAACTATGATCATTTTATATACTATGTCTCCACTTTTAAATAAGATCGAAAGAAAGAAGACACCCTGATCTTCGATCGCAAAATGGTCTTCAATTTCTGTTTTTAATCCAATTTCCCTGCCGAGTTCATCAAATAAAGTGATCTTTTCGATCGGTAAGGCGCTTTCGATTTGAATCGCATCTTCAACGTTCACAGGATTTGGATATATCAAAACTGATCCAGTGTTAATTTCCAGGACATTTACATTACAGTCTATACTTTCGATCCGGATAGATTTGGAATTCGTGCAACTGTGATCATTCGTTGCGATTACTTTATAATTACTATCCGGGTAAAGGGTTATCTGATCGATGACGGTGCTTCCATTTATTTTGTAGGTTAGACCATCCGATAAGTATAAAGTCCACAAGCTGTCCTTACATAGAACCGTATCTCTGAATATATCCAGGGACGGCATCGGCCATTCGGCCACATCAAAATTCTTCAAGATCCGGCAATTGTTGGTATCGGTCACATCAACTGTAAAGAACCCGCCTCTGGCCAACGATCGCTGGTTCAGGTCCCCTGCACTGTCCGACCAGGAGTACGTGTACTTTTCAGGGCCGACATATATGGTGATGGTGTCACCCGTACACAGGCCTGTATCTTTTAATTCCTCCGTTTTTGGAATCTGTTTGTTGACCCGGACCAGCGTATCCAAATATTGGCAGGTGAAGCTGTCCGCCCATTCAATTTCAGTAATTCCTTCCTGTATAACAGTTATCTGTGCGGGCTGTGAGGAATCGCTGATGGACCAGTATTTGATCTCGTCAGGTTGTAAAAGATGCAATGCCTCATTGGCGCATACCTCAAAGTACCATTCCGGTTGAATTGGTTTGGGAAATTCCAGAATGGAATGTCGGCTTGTATCCATACACCCCTCCTTTTCCACTGCTATTTCCAGCTCACCAGGACCGGTAACGATTGAGCTGTCCCCAAGTACCCCGTTCCAGTAATAGCTGTCAAACCCGGCCAATTGAATAGTAGCCTTTGCACCTTTGCAGATCATTATCGTATCCTCTAGGCTGATCATGGGTCGGACAGATCTGGTGGCAAATGAATCATTGTACATGCAATCCATACGACTAATACCGGTCCATTGAACCTGGATCGTTGAATCGACCCGGTAGTTCCAGCTTTCCTCCGCGTTCCATTCAAAGGACATCCAGTATGACGTATCCGGATTCAGAGATAATGACTCATCGGAACAAAGGATGTACTCTTTGCTAAATGCCGGTATTTCTACGCGGTCCACCTGAATAGTAAAATACAAGGTATCAGCCGAACTGCAGTTTGTATTATTGTAGCTATAGATCAGTCTGTAATTGGTAGTTGCATTCGCTTTTACCTTCCATTGAGCGCTGGTGGAGGAAGCACCCGTTGTCATGTTTTTCCATTGGTATGAATATCCGGGCAAAGCCGGGGCTCCTATTGTAACATATTCTCCTTTACAGGCAAAGATTTCCTGATCGGCAATTACGCTTTGCACCGGTATCCTATAGAAGGACGGCATCCCCATCAAGGTCCTATTCTTCACCCATGGTCGCGCTCCGACTGATCCATCATAGCTCAGATAAAGATCGGAACAGCTGGACNNGGTCCCTTCCTACAATAGCCGCCAGTTGGTGCCCAAGCAATTCATAGCCATCTATAAAATTATAGTGGCAGCCGTCATGGCCATTTAACCCGTTCGCGGATACTGTCTGGCAGCGCTCAATGGTCTGACCAAATTTTCGTTGCACATCCCTCAACTGCAGGCTTGGTAAACCACAGCCCGCCCGTACCTGAATGACGTATAATTTCTCAAATCCCTGGTAATCGTCTTTCCATGCTTCAACGATCTTCCTGAAAAGGGTGTCATGTCCGATGGCATTGCTACCGTCTGATTCTCCCTGGAAGTAAAAGATTCCCTTGATCTTGCCCTGCAGATCTGCCATGCGCGTCCTGTTTAACAACCGGCCATAATTAGTGATGACGTTGTAATGGTCATTGGTATCTGGTAAATGATAGGTGATGGGTGTTCCTCCCACCGCACCGTTCAGCACACAAACAGGTATGTCAAAGGAATCCAGGATCATCCTTGCCATTACTGCGGCCCATTGCCCTACAGCACCTTTGTTTGAATATTTGCTGGCTTCTATATTATACCAGCCTGAGTCGTTAGATGAATAGATCCAGTTTGCGGTGCTATTACCAAAACTGCGCAAGAAAGGACTGTAGTAATAACTGTCGAATTCCGTTGCCTGAGTCCGCTTGTAGTCACCGGCTACTGCATTGCTCTGGCCTTGAATTAGGTAGACGTCCCCGACCAGTATGCTGTCAGCCTGTATGGTATAGTTCGCAGTGCCCTTCAGAGTATACTCAATTTTATAGAACTGCCTTCCGGCCGGTAACAGTATTTTCTGTTCAAACACCCTGTCCCCTTTATAATACCTGAGGTAAGGTAAATACTTAAGATAAAATTTGCCATCCTTGTAGATGTTCACCTCCATTTTACTATAGGCCCAGTCGGTCACCTTTCCCTTTATTGTATAAGAGCATGTATCCGAATCCCGATCCCTGGCAAGAAATGCCCAGTCACGAGGAGAATGACTAAGTTCTAGCTGTGCGTATGCCGGACTGCTTAATGAAAACAGAATGAAAAAAATGAATTTTAAAGTCTTTGGCATAGGGTACCCAAAGATACTAAAAGAACAAGGGATAATCTGAAATCTGTTATTCCCCAGGATTGCGATGCATACGATTGGCCTTCGGATGCATTTAACGACACCCAGCAATAACCTCTTCTTCTGCGTCTCGGAGGTTGATCTCTACGCTACCTGTAAAGAAAAGCAGATGCCATAATGCGGTGGGATTTCTGTGGAAGCAATAGGATTGCCTCACTCATTTCATTTTGTCAGTTTTTTCATGCACATTTTGCGATAAATTCACATTCACCATCTCTCCTAACTTACACCATAAGTATTCCACATTTGTTTGACCTTCTACAGACAAAAGAAACCAACCATCGGGTCAAAATTTACGTATTAACTAATAGTAAATTTTATTGTTTGGTAGATATTGTATAGATCGATCCATTTTATAGAGTGCCTTCGGCTGTGCGAAAGATGGGCATGCATAATACCATTTATCAGGTCGGCACACATTGATAAGTGTGAAAGCGAAAGCCCCCTGCTGAGGATATTGGCATGTATTGAATTATGTAATTCCTGTTCTCTCACCAACGCGTTTAAACAACCCATTAAATTACCTAATAATGTTCAAAGTAAATAGCTTAACGGTAACTGTATTCTTTCTTCTTTCATACAATGTTTATTCTCAGAACCTTGTTCGAAACCCAGGTTTTGAAAATGTGCTATCGCCCAGTTGCAATTTAACTTCAAGCCCGAGCCATTTCAGTACCATGGTTGCTGACTGGACATTAGCCACAGACGGGACAGCTGATATGAGAAGTATGTATGTTGACCCTTCATGTCTTACACACTGCCAGTCTACTCATGACAAAGTACATGGACGTGAATTACCATATGAAGGCAATGTGATGATGGGATTATACACATACCATTTATATGCCGGCGGAGATTACAGAGAGTATGTTCAGGTTGAGCTATTAAAACCGTTAGAACCAGGTAAAAAGTACGTTGCAGAAATGTACGTATCCCGGGCTGAGAATTTTGTACTGTCGACAAACAACATAGGGATGTATTTTTCAGATACTAAAATCGCAGAACCCAATTCCGGAGTGCTGAATTTCACACCGCAAGTCGTCTATAATGATGTAATAACAGACACCGCCGGTTGGGTTAAGGTATCTGGCGAATTTTTAGCACAATCGGCATCGCGATTCCTTATAATCGGGAACTTTAATGACAATCAGCAAACAACAATAGAGTCCCTCATTGAACCTGGCACAAGAATGCGTTCCGCGTATTACTTTGTAGATATGGTGGCAGTTTATGAAAATCCATATGAAGCTGTAGATACCATAATTTGTGAGGGTGACAGTATTTTATTTACGCCGGGCTCAGACAGCCTTATCAGTTGGAGTTATACCGACAACCAGGATGGAACATTTTCAACAAATTCACAATTATGGATGGCCCCTGACAGCTCGGTTCAATTCTACTTTCTTGGTTTAATGGATACCATTTTATACCGCATTGAGGTGAAACCTGCGCCCCCTGTCGTATTTCTGGGAGATGACAGCTTGATAATTTGTATAGGCGACTCGGTTCGTTTAAAGACGGAATTAGCCAACAACGCAGATTACCTTTGGAGCGACGGAACGACAGGGGATCAAATTCAGTTGTCAGACCCGGGATGGTATTGGTTACAGTCATCGAATGACTGCGGAAGCAACAGAGATTCCGTTTTTGTACAACATATCCAATGTGAATGCCACATTTTTGTGCCCAATATATTTACTCCGAATCACGACAGTCTGAATGATCAGTTTTCTCCTTCTATAGACTGTGAAACGACCAAATATCACCTTCAGATATACAATCGGTGGGGTGAGCGATTATTTGAAAGTTATAGTTACGACCACAAATGGAACGGGACATATCGTAATGAACATGTGCCCGACGGAGTATACTTCTGGATCCTTATTTACGCTGAAAGCGTAACGGGCAACAATATCTCTCAGTCGCTAAGCGGAACAGTTACTGTTCTTCGATAAACAGGAAAAGCCTTTAAAAACCGTGAAGGCTACACTGCTACCTGACAGATGTGTTAAGTACCTGGCTAGATGATCAATACCTATACCAATCCCTTATTGCGGAAAATCGAGATCCTTCCAGTCAATGAAAAGCTGAATTTCTTCCTTTGTCAGGGGAGGTTTCTTCTGTAAGTATGGCATAAAGTTAGAATCATTGACTTCCAGTTGCACCCGACGCAGGATCTCGTCAATGTTGTTCTTCACAGAGTCATAAGTGTTCAGCATCTTTTCGTGGCCATTCACCGGGAAATGACAGGGTGTGCAATTCACGAGCATCAAACTGTAAATGTGTTTTTGATAGTAGATCGTATCCTGTTCCATTGCCTGGGGTTGTTTCTGTATTGATTCCATCTTTTCTTTACAAGAAGAGGTGTTCAAAAACAAGGTCACAAGGACCAGGAGGGTCACCATGCCTGAGAAAGTCATGACAGGTGTTTTTAACTTTTTTCCTGACATGCCTATATTATTTTAACGTTTTTATCCATTGATCTATTTGGGTTACCACCTCATAATTGAACCGCGTTGCGAGCAGTTTTCCTTTGTTCCCGGACAAAATTGCTTGCACACCTTCCTCCATTGAGCCAACCCTGATAAAGCTGTGATCCGTTTCAGGAAGCAACAGAAAGGTCGCCATTCCCGGATGAAAACGATTGACTATCCGTGCGATCTCCTGGTGGGAACTGGGATCCAACGCTTCAAAATCGGCCTGTCCGTAAATGCTGAGGACATTAGAACGCACCTGAGACCAGGCGGTGGTGAGATCCAGTTCATTCAATTGTTGCATAAAGTGCTGGTCTCTTTCAAGGAGCAAGTCTCCGCCGGAATACATGAAATCCCGCTTTAACAGCGGCAGGTAAGCACTGTCCTTTGCAACGAGTTCAGAAGGGCTGGTCTTTAGCACAAACAGTTCATATAGAAGTGTTTGGTACACTTTCATATCCCTTTCCATTTCTAAAGGGCCAATACCCAGCATTGGGTTCTGAAAGCGGACCATCTTATACAGATACTCCATCCAGGGGAGATGGGTGGTACCATAGACCACCACACCCCTTGGTTGAAATTTCTTTGCCAGAAGCGGAGCATTGATACCTCCAAGTGAGTGACCGAAAAGAATGATACGAGAAGTATCTATAAAGTCATATGTTAGCAGTTTTCTGTATCCGGCCTCAAAACCTTGCTGCTCTGTGTGGAAATCAATCTCATAACAGTTCGGAGTATTGTAACTGTCTCCCATTCCTGATTTCTCGCAGCGAAATACCGCATACCCCAGCGCCGTCAGTGAGTCAATGATCCTCCTGTAAGGATGGTGCAGGAACATGTTATCATAGCTCGCACAATTGTAACCGGGAAGGAAGTAAATAGCGGGAAGTTTCCCGTCGCTATTTGGTCTGGTGATTATGGTACGCAAGTAACCTTGTTCGAAGGCCACCTGATCGTATATAACATCCGCGTCCTCGCGTCTTTCCATTGGCCTGCCTTGTACCGTTCCGCAGAGATTCAATGGCCCTCCGGCGCGTATTATTCTAAAGCAAATGCTGTCCCCAGCACGAAGATTATTCAGCATTCCGCTGAAGCGCAGGTAGGATGAAGAGCGTACTTCCCAATCATTGATCTGCAACAAGGTGTCACCTGGCATCAAACCGGCAACTCCTTCAGTACTTTTCGGGTGTAATCTTTTTACTACCGGCTGGAAAGTTCCGTCGGGCCGTTCATTATCCTCCAGGGCAACACTCCAGAAACCCTGTCTCGGGATATCCTGTGCAAGTCCGCTATTAAACCATAACAAACCCAGCAGAAACACTACAGACCTTTTCATGCCTGACAAAGCTATACAACAGAAAGCAGATGGTACTTGTCAGAAACTGTCAATTTTGTCCCTGGAAAAGCGAAGGGCTGACGCCGAAAGTCTTTTTAAACAATTTGCTAAAAGTAGGTGTGTCAGGGAAACCCAGGAATCTGCCCAAATCCGCAACAGACATGCTTTTTGCTTCCAGCAACTCGGCGGCCTTGTCCATTTTTCTTTTGATAACATACTGATAAGGTGCTGCAGTGAACACCTTTTTAAACACTCTGTGCAGCTGTACTTCCGACAGCGCCGAATGCAAGGCCAATTGTTTGATGGATATATTTTGTGAGAACAAATTGCCCTCTATGTAGTCCCTGGCGAGCATTGCCCGCCTGTAAAGTTCAACCCTTGTACCGGTTTTAACGGCAGAGATCCGGTCAACGGTGCCTGACACATGCTGGTGGTGTCTTGCCAGTTTCCAGGACAAACTCACGAAGAACTCTTCGCTGAGCTTATCGGTGTTTCCTTCCCGGATCACGTCAGAAACTGAACGCAGGTAACTGCCAAAGCTACTGTCTGTTTGCCTGTACTTCAAAGAAAGAAGCTCATTATCAAGCATGGTCTCAGGGTCATCCATTACCCGTGAATGCCCGAGGATCATCAGGCTGAGCGCCTGTTTAAAAAAGTCCTTATCCAGATAAATGCACACCCCTTCGGCAAGTTGTTCCTCTTTAAATGCAATGTCAAGCAGCTGACCTTCATCCACAATAAGGTATTCATTTGTTGAAAGCCGGTAATCGACCTTGTTTAGGCGATACCTCTCCACCCCTGAAAGCACTGATTTAATAGAAAGCGAAGAACTTACCGTATTGCATTTATCATAGGTCCTCACCTTTGAATGAACGATGCAGTTTCTGAGCCCACCTTCAGGCAAAGCAGAAGTTTCATCAATGCGAAGGATAGGTCCCGTTTTCACCATGCCAATATAGTAAATTGACCTGCTACTCAGGCTAATGTGGAATCATCTTAGTAGAATATTACAATTATTTTAAATAACGGTACCAGAAAAATATGGGTAGAGGTCAAGTTCATGTTTCTCTCTAATTTTAACCTGTCTGAAAAACCGGGAAGGTTACAAAAAGGAGCAGGCTTCAATATCACTTCTCATGATTGTCCAAACAACAACTTGTTTCGTATACAAACTTATATACAAATAAAAAAGGGTCTCAAGCCATATATCGCTTGAAACCCTTTCTGCTTTTTGTGGGAGCAGTAGGATTACCTCCCTCATTTCATTCGGTTGGTTTTCAGGGGGAGAGCCTTCACAACAAGCCCAAACACTTCGTGTTTACCGGTCTTTTTTTATTCATACTCGCTTGAGTAAACTCAGACTCGCACAAATAAAAAAAGCCCGTCGCTTTGCGATGGGCTTTTTGTGGGAGCAGTAGGATTCGAACCTACGACCCCCTGCTTGTAAGGCAGGTGCTCTAAACCAACTGAGCTATGCTCCCCTTTTTCCTTTCCATTCCCTGAAAAGGCGTGCAAATATAATACTTCCTGATTTTCATTTCAACATCTGCGCATTTTTTTTGAAGTAATATTAAACGCACTTTATCAAATGCAACATTTACTATTCAGTGCCCGAAAAACTGAATTTCTTTAACGTTCGGACGTAATTAATCTCATTGGAACTGCCTTGTTTTTCTTTGGCCAGCGCATTTGCTCAATTATGGTTTCTATTCTGTACATATGATAAGTCATTGTTCATTCGTTGTATAACTAAATCCCTGCCAATTTTCGTTTTTTGTAATACCCCCGGCATAATGGCAAAATCTGCCTTTTTTGTGGGAGGGGAACCCCTGACGTTGGAAAATGAGCCGTATCAGAAACTTCTGTTCACGTTGCCTGTGGTTAGCCTTGTACGCAATCCCGGTGGTGCTTGGTATTGCCTATGTCGGAGGTATCCAGGTCAGGAAACTTGCCGTTCGCGCTCTTAATGAAAAACTGAACGTTCGCGTGGATATCCAGAACATCCATGTCTCAAGCATACTTACTCTCCCTAACGTCGGTATCGAACTGGTGAACCTACGTATCCAGGAGTCTGAAGACATGTACCCGGGTGACCTTGCCAGACTGGGTCAGGTGCGTATTGAATTTGACCTTTTTGAGATCCTTAAAGGGAACAAGGAAATTAAAGAGATCAGTATTCATAACGGACGGGTGCAGATCTATGAAGATGCTGACGGTAACAACTACAGTATCTTTAAGACCCAGGAGGACCAGGGTGATGAGAATGTTTCGCTGAACCTTAAAAAGATACGCATCGAGAACTGCCAGATCTTCTATCGCAATGATGACAAACAACAGTTTTTGAAGCTTCGGGCATATGACCTCTCGGCTTCAGGGTCACTGGATGATGCGAGGTCAGATGTTACGCTTACCGGCAATGGATACATCGAACAGGTTATCTCCGGAGATAAAAGTGTGGTGGCCGGAAAGAACTTTGACCTTGACCTTGACCTTACTGCCCGAACCGATATCAACAGCTATCAGATCCGTCGCGGGATCATCGGGCTGGAACAATTGTACCTGAATGTTTCGGGCGATGTTCTGATGCTTGGCGATGCGCCTGACCTGGATCTTAAACTGGAAGGCCAGAATGTGGACATTGGAGGCCTGCTGTCTGTTCTTCCGTATGAACAGGTTAAAAAGATCGGCGAATGGAACAGTACCGGGATCCTGGACATTGACGGTTACATTAAAGGAACGTTGTCGCAGGAAGATTTTCCTAAGGTTCATATTTCCTTTGGGATCGATAACGGATCGGTCACTCATAAAAGGTCAGATATAAAAATTCACTCGATCTCAATGCACGGCGAGGTAAATAACAGTAAGAAAATCAAGGACGATCTTGCCCTGGACCTGGAAATAATGAACATGAAACTGCCCCATTCTAATCTTAAAGGGCACCTGATGATCAATGGATTCTCCTCTCCTGCACTGGATCTTGACGTCCATGGAAAACTGGGACTTGAAGATATCGCGGGACTGGTACCGAAAGATCAGCTTAAAAAGCTTAAAGGACAGGTAAATATCGACATGACGGGACTGATCCCATGGAGCAAGGAATACGATGATTTTGACTACGCCAATGTGGATGTCACCGGTAATATTGATTGCAGGGATGTGCGCATATTGCTGCCTGAAATGGACATTTATGCTTTAAACCTGAAAGGCCATGTGAACGGGAACACGATCTCCGATTGTCAGCTGTCCTCAAAACTTGATGAGAATGATGTTCGGTTTGAAGGCAAGATCAATAACTGGGTTGGTTATATTTTCAGCGACAAAAGGCTTGAAATTGAAGGAAACCTGGCTTCGCAGAAACTGGACCTGGATACCATCATAAGTAGCCTGATGTCCGGTCAGCAAAATGGACCTGAGTCGGTCTCATCTTCTTCAGAGGAAGTTTCGATCGACCTGGGTGTGAACGCTAAGCTGAATGTGGCCGTACAGTACTTCAAATGGCTTGATTTCAATGCCGAAGAACTCAATGGTCGGCTTGTTATTGAAAAGGACAGGATCTGGACCGACCAGCTGCGCATCCAGTGTTTCGATGGAAGGGCTGAATTACTTGCTGATGTCAGAATGATAGCGGAAGGCTTTAAGGTCAATGCCCATGTTATCTCTGACAAACTCGATATTCACCAGATTTTCGCGCAGTTCAATGATTTTGGTCAGAATGAACTTACCCGTGACAACCTGACCGGCTATTTATCTGCTGATATTGATGTGCAATTCAAAACAGATAAGGCATTTATCCCAATCTCTGAATCCGTTTACGTTCTCACCGACATTCATATCACTGAAGGCAGGTTAAAAAATTACGAACCGATGCAGGCCTTATCTAAATTCGTGGAAGTTGCTGAATTACAGGATATTGCTTTCTCTGACATAGAGAACATCATTGAAATAAAGAACCAGACGATCATCATTCCACAGATGGACGTCCGTTCAAATGCCCTGAATCTTCAGATCAGCGGCACACATACGTTCGACAATTACATGGATTATAAGATCAAAATCAGTCTTACTGAGCTGCTGGCGTCGCGGTCCGGGTGGATACGTAAAAAGAGGGAGAAAAAACTGGAAGAAGGAGTCGACGGGGGGCTGGCTGCCTTTGTCGTCATGAGGGGAACACCGGATGATCTTCTGCTGGAATACGACAAGGATGCCGTTAAGCAAAAAGTCAAAGAAGAAGCGCAACGTGAAAGAAAACAGTTCTATTCTGATCTTAAAAAGGAAATTAAGGGTGACCGCATCACAACCAGTGAGGGCAAGTCAGTCGACTGGGACGAATAACCGCTGTTAACGGTTCTTATCCGCGTACTCGAACACCTTTTTCAATATATCTGATGTCCTTTCCATTGGATTCGCCCTGATCTTGTTCTCTTCGATCTCAATGGTCTGGAACAGTGCATCCATTGTTTTACCAAGAACATATTCATTCAGGTCCGGATTGATCTGCTCCTTTGAAATGGGCAGCTTGTTGTATGTGGTCATGACATCTTCCCATAACACAAGTACCTGCACCTTGTCAAGGGATTTCTGAATTTCAGGTTTAAATTTTTCCCTTAGCTGATCAGTGGTTGTTCTTTTTAGATAAGCCGTACCTGCACCTTCACCGCCTGTCACAACATTAATCGCATCCTGAATGGTCATCTGGTTGATGGCTGAAAGGAAGATCTCCTTGGCATGGCCTGTAGCATCTTCTGCTCCTCTGTTAAACGCTTCAACCATACGGTCCGCTGTACCTGAGAAGCCAAACTTTCTTAAATTCTCCTCAACTTTCTGAGCCTCCGGTGGAAACAGTATCTTATATGTGGCACTTTTAAAGAAACCATCCTTAACGGATAAAAGTCCGGTACCGTAACTTACACCTTTGGCCAATGCCTCTTTAAGTCCCTGGGTCGCTTCTGACTGGGTAATGCCATTGGTTTTTTCCATTTCTGTCAATACTTCATTCGTAGTATTGAGCGCTTTGTTCAACTGGTCACAAGAAGTGAGAAATGTTACCAGAAATAATATAGCTAGTGCTCGTTTCATAACCTTAATATTTAAATGATCGATATTCCAACAGTTCCATCGATCTGACATAATCAGAAATCATGCCGAAAATCAGAAAGTGGTGACGATCGTGAATCTGAAACCGCTGAAAGCAGGCTCCAGACGACAGATTCCTCCTGTACAGTTAACTCCCTCTACCTGCTTTATATACGCAGCAGTGAACGAAGTGGCGTGTATAGTATATTTTGCAAAAAGTGTATAGTAATGAATGATATCGTCGCTGATCGGTGAATCGTGATGACGAACCGGGTCAACGTTCACCATATCCGCTACTGCAAATGAATAATGTGGAGACATATTCAGCTCGATAATAGCGTTCGCGAAACTTCCGAGATCCTCCTTCGTGTTAAGATACTGGGCCTCGAACCGAAGTGAATTTTTCTTTGTAAGCTTGTATGTCACATCTATGAAAGGTGTGATGGTGTTCACATCAGGATAGCTGGAATCCTTGCCCTGATAGACTTCCTGGTCATAGAAGACCACCTGGAGTCCGGCTTTCACTTTTAAATTTCTATTGATCTTATGGCTGTACTGGCCATAATACTCTTCGTACAGTTGCTGTCCATCCAGCTTCTGAATATTTGAATAATTCAGATTGATCGTCTTGCCACTGCTGATCGTATAAACCAGGTCGCCCTGAATGCCTTTTTCGCCGTAATCCTGCGCCGCAGCAACATATCTTGCCAGCAGTCGGTAGGATGCCTGACGGGTTAACGATGGCTGATATGTCAAAAGTCCGTTCAGCAATTGATCGTAAGGAGATACCCTGAACTGAAAATCCTCGATCAGGCGGTACTGTACATTTACGCCAAGGGCAGATTTCTTCTTCTTTCCGATCTTATTCACTGAATAGCTGCCACCGAAATAGTAGGTCAATCCAGGTTTCAACTCCAGGATACTCGTTTCAAGGTTACGCATGGCCTCTTTCGTCTTGCCGACGTACTCTCCAAAAAGACTCACCTTTCCAAGAGTGAAAGTGGCATATCCGTTATAAGCATACACATTGTACTTTGGATCAAAACGGAGATCCAGATCGTATGAATTGATCTCTGAAGCCAGGATATTCATGGTGTTTTTGGTCAGTGTTCTGTTTACCCATGAACCACCCAGGTTCACATTGTATTTACCGTTCTCCCCAAAGAAAATCGTGTGTTCCAGATTCAATCCTTTCTCGACCTCCGGAGATGTTCCGAACCTGTTTGCCTGTCCTCCTTTTTGACGTCCGGTGAACGCTTTTATCTGTGTATTTGGAGTAAGCTGGTACTTCAGGTGAAGTCCTTCCATGGCGAAGTCGATTCCGATAAGACGGTTTTCATACGAACGGAAGACGAGACCGGAGCCAAACTGATCATAGAAACTGCCTGCAGTAATGGTCAGCTTCTCTATCGACTTGCTGATCTGCCAGTAACCCAGTCCGTTGCCGCTAAACGATCCCGTAGGGTTTAGCAGGTTGGAGTTATGAAAAAGGTCGTATCGTGCTGATAGATTGAATCCTTTGATCTGGTAGTTCAGGTATAACCACCCTTCGGCAGAAGATTTTTCACTGAGGTACTGCGGTGACTCGTAAGCACCGATCGCACTGTCTAATTCAAACACAGAAAAATTTCCCTGGAAATTACCTGACATTATCCCTTTATCCTGAGCATTTGATAAAGTTACACTTGAGGCTAAAACCGCCAGCAGCAACCACTTTCGCATAAATAATCCTTTGAGGTCGTAAAAATAATATAATTTGAACAGTAACATACCCTGAACTCCTTACATCACAATTTTATGATCGCAGATCGCCATTGTATCATGTAAAAGGTCTTTATAAAAGACCAGACAAACGCCAGTAAACATATGCTATTTGCCCCACATCGCATTCACCGTTGCAGGAAAGGTGATCGTAGTCTCGGGCACATCCAGTTCAACTTTGTTTACCCATTCTACGCCCTGCATCATGCTGTGATCCTGGTTACTGACCTCGTATTTCCAGGCACCAAATCGTCCCCTTGAGTATATATCCTGTTTTTCAAGGAAAGGGTGCAGGTCCTTTAATATGCCATCACGTTCCAGCGAGGGTGTAGGGTATCCATAGTCAAAAGCAACATGGAACTCTGAAACGACGTCATCCCTGCTTTCGATCATCTTATCCTCGATCAGGGCCTCTATCGTCTGTTCAACAAGTCTGTCACGGTCCACCTTTTTAACAGGAGATTCACTGGTCTCTGCCATCAGCGACCATTGACGGCCGGGTTCGGGCACGTTGTCAGGACTGTAATTTGAAAATACGGTAACTCTGTAGTAAGGACTGTTCTCCTCAGGGAAATACATCCAGCACTTGGTAGAAAGTTCCTTTTTGGGCTGCCCTTTTAGTCCGATGCCTACAACATTTGTAGACGAGTGTTTAAGTTGCTTTGACCGTTCGATCAGGTCATCGGGAGCACCATCAATGCCTTGTATAAGTTTATCTATCGGGATAGTGCTCAACAGCTGTTCGTATGCGACCTCATCTCCATTGTCAAGAAAGGCGATCTTGTTGACCGGATCAATTCGCTCCACGGCTGTTTGCAGCCTGAATTTATCCTTTCCGATCAATTTCTCTCCCACCGCTTTCCAGATTGCTCCTGTCCCGCCTTGCTTAGGGAACTGGAAGGTATTATTAGGTCCCCAGCTGACGTCATCCTGGTCAAAAAGAATGTTCTTCGTCACGCGCTGAAGATCCGTTACTGCCACTCTCTCCCCGATCCATGAATAGCTCATTTCCTTGGCCGGGAAAGCCCAAACCTTGAAATTATACGGTATCATGAACACTTCAGCGAGGCCCTCTCCAAAAGTGGCCTGTATCCATTCGTCAAAATTCCCTGGCTTTTTCCCCGAAGGGTTCTTATAATTTTCTATGATACCGTTCAGGCATTTCCACATGTCTTCTTTAGGAAGATAACGGATATTGTTCTGAAATGGATAAGGGATGAAACGGTCTTTCATCCATACCCAGCTTTCCCGTTCGTGTCTAAGCCATCCATCTTCACCCAGTGCCTCCTTCATCACCCGGTCAAAATAACTGTAATGTGAAAACTGTACGTGGCCTCCGACATCCCAGGTAAATCCTTTGTCATCAACAAAACTTGTTGCAAGTCCACCGATATAATCCTCGCGTTCAATTACAAGGTAATCGGTCACTCCTAATTCTTTTAACCGGTATGCAGCACCTAATCCTGTCGGCCCGGACCCAATGATGAGATATTTTACTTTTTGCAAATCGTAGTCTTTGTTAATGTAATGAATTTATCCCTCTTTAATATTTTTCACTTTGCTTCTCAACGATCTCCTGAAAGCCACCAGCTCATTGAAACTTTTCCAGCACACTTTGAGAAGGTTCATTTTACGGATGGAGACCTCGCCTGTTTGCCTGTCCTTATGTTTAACAGGGATATTCAGTAGTTTTTCCCCTGATTTCCTGGCCATTACTGACAGGAAAATGTTCGGGGCGAAAGGCAGGGGTTCCGGAAGCTGTGCGAGCAGTTTTTTCAAATACCCGCCTTCAATAAGTCGGAAGGGGATGTTGCTGTCCTTTATCAGTGTACCATACACGAACAGCAGCACCATTCGGACAATGCGTGTGATCACAAGCCGGATAGGGGCATCGTATCGGATCTTTCGGTAACCTAGAATGAACTTTGATTCATGCCGTTTTACCCAAAGGATCAGCAGATCATCGGTTTCGAACTGGTCGTCGCTGTCTGTCTGAAACACATATTTGGCATCGAGTTCAATGGCCTTTTTATATGCGTTGACCACAGCATTTCCATGCCCTCCGTTCTTTTGATCTACAGCGATCAGTAGCGGATTCTCGGCAGAAAGTTCCTTCAGTATCTCTCCGGTTCTGTCTTTAGATCCGTCATTTACCACGATAAGTCGGGTATCGTAATTATGAAATTCTTTTTTTAACAGCCCTGTCCATTTAGAAACGACCTCTCGGATCACTTCCTCTTCGTTATAGGCTGGCATTACAATGGCTAGGTCGAGTGACATTTACAATGGGATATTACCGTGTTTCTTTTTAGGCAGATTATCTACCTTATTCTCAAGCATTTTGAATGCCTTTATTAATTTTACTCTTGTCTCTTCCGGAAGGATCACCTCATCTACAAATCCGCGTTCTGCGGCCCGGTATGGGTTGGCGAAAATTTCCGCATATTCCTTCTCTTTCTCCAGCCACGCCTGATTCTGATCTTTTGCTTCTTTTATGGCTTTCTTAAATATTATCTCTGCTGCTCCTTTGGCACCCATAACCGCTATCTCTGCTGTCGGCCACGCATAATTCAGGTCAGCCCCGATATGTTTTGAATTCATCACATCGTAAGCTCCGCCATAGGCCTTTCTGGTAATGACCGTTACCCTTGGGACAGTGGCCTCCGAAAAAGCATAAAGTAATTTGGCCCCGTTGGAGATAATGGCGTTCCATTCCTGGTCCGTTCCGGGCAGGAATCCGGGCACGTCTTCAAAAACAAGTAAAGGAATGTTGAAAGAATCGCAGAAGCGGACAAAACGCGCTCCCTTTTTAGAGGAGTTGACGTCAAGTACACCTGCAAGGTATGCCGGTTGATTGGCTACAATGCCAATGCTTCTGCCTCCCAGCCTTGCAAACCCTACCACAATGTTCTCGGCATAATTCGTGTGTACTTCGTAAAAGCTTTCCTTATCTATCACTCCGTTGATCACCTCGCGGATGTCGTACGGCTGATTTGGATTGGCGGGAACAATGTCCTTGAGTTCTTCCCTCGTCTCATCTTCTATTTCGCAGGTTTCCTGAGGCACCCTTTCTTCGCAGTTCTGTGGAATGTAATCCAGGAGTTTTCTAATTTGTTCGATACAGTCCCGTTCGTTTATAGCTGTAAAATGCGCAACGCCGCTTTTCGCAGAATGTACGGAGGCACCACCGAGTTCCTCTGACGTAACTTCCTCGTTGGTGACAGTTTTAACGACATTTGGCCCGGTAACGAACATATAGGAGGTGTTTTCCACCATGTATATGAAGTCCGTAATGGCGGGAGAATACACTGCTCCACCGGCACATGGCCCCATTATGGCAGAGATCTGCGGTACCACACCACTGGCTCTTGTATTTCTGTAAAAAATATCGGCATACCCGCCAAGCGAAACGACCCCTTCCTGTATCCGTGCACCGCCTGAATCGTTCAACCCGATCACCGGCGCGCCGTTTTTCATTGCCATATCCATGATCTTG